>WGED01000471.1 GCA_015492915.1 Cyclobacteriaceae bacterium | reverse complement strand
GAACAGGGTGACCCAGGGAGCTTCAGATCAGCTCAATATCCTTTTTAAAGCGCTCGACAATGGCCCGTTCCTCACTCCTTGTCCCGTCAACGGAATAGGCAATCCGTTCGAGAACATTGATGAATTTTTGCTTAAGTTCCGGGGTAAAATCCTTTTTGTTTGATTTAATGGCAAACATGGCAATTTTATACGATTGTTCCATGTTGGGGGCCACGCGTTCCTCCAGAATGGCAAACCTGTTTTTGGCTGACCAGGCGCTTTTGCCCAGTTCCGATTCGATGATCTCATTAAAGGCTTTTTTCTCATTCTCCTCCATCTCGCCGTTTGCCATGGCGATGGAATAGGCGAGCTCGGCGAGCGCCTGGACCAAAACAATATTCTCCGACATAGGTTGTGGTCTTTGTGGTTTTCATAATAAATTATACAACAAACAGATCCGGTGATCCGTCCGTTAACGTTGTGAAAATATAATGATAGTTGGATATAAATGCTAATCTAAACCGCTAATTTTAAGGGCTTAAAGCATTGACATGGAATTCAGATTGACCAGTGAATACGAACCCACGGGCGACCAGCCCGAAGCCATCAGGCAGCTTGCAGAAGGAGTGAAGCGCGGCGACCACGCCCAGACGCTGCTCGGTGTGACGGGTTCGGGCAAAACTTTCACCATGGCCAATGTGATCGCCGAGGTACAACGGCCCACACTCGTGCTCAGCCACAACAAAACCCTGGCCGCACAACTCTATGGTGAATTCAAACAATTTTTCCCCGAAAACGCGGTGGAGTATTTCATTTCCTATTACGATTACTACCAACCGGAAGCCTATATTCCCAGCTCCAATATTTACATTGAAAAAGACCTCTCGATCAATGAAGAAATAGAGAAATTACGCCTCAGCGCCACCTCGGCACTGCTGTCGGGCCGCCGTGATGTGATCGTGGTGGCGTCGGTGTCGTGCATCTACGGTATCGGCAATCCGGAGGAATTCGGTAAGAACACCATACACCTGCGACAGGGACAGGTTATTTCGAGGAATAAGTTGCTCTTCAATTTTGTGGATGTGCTCTATTCGCGCACGGAGACGGAGTTTAAACGGGGAACGTTCAGGGTAAAGGGAGACACGGTGGATATCTTTCCGGCGTACGCCGACTTTGCTTTCCGCATCATTTTCTGGGGCGACGAGATCGAATCACTGCAGATCATCAACCCCGCCACAGGCAAGAAAATCGCCGAAGAACCGGAGATCACAATATACCCTGCCAACCTGTTCGTGACGGGCAAGGATGTGATTGAACAGGCCATCCGCGAGATTCAGGATGACCTTGTGATGCAGATACAATACTTTGAAGAAGAAGGACGCTACCTGGAGGCCAAGCGTATCAAGGAGCGCACCGAGTTTGACATGGAGATGATCCGTGAGCTGGGCTATTGCACAGGTGTAGAGAACTACTCACGCTATTTCGACCGTCGAAAGCCGGGGACCAGACCGTTCTGCCTGCTCGATTATTTTCCCGATGACTATCTGATGTTCATCGACGAGAGCCATGTGACGGTACCGCAGATCAGGGCGATGTGGGGCGGAGACCGCTCACGCAAGGAAAACCTCGTGGATTACGGCTTTCGCCTGCCGAGCGCACTCGACAACCGTCCGCTGAAGTTCAACGAGTTTGAGAGTATGGTCAACCAGGTGATCTTTGTCAGCGCCACACCGGGCGACTACGAGCTGCGCAAATCGGAAGGGGTGGTCGTGGAGCAGATCATCAGGCCTACGGGTCTGCTCGACCCGGAGATCGAAGTACGCCCCAGCCTCAACCAGATCGATGACCTGCTCGAGGAAATTGACGAAAGGGTAAAGATGGGCGACCGTGTGCTGGTGACAACGCTGACAAAGCGGATGGCCGAGGAGCTGACAAAATTTCTGGAGCGTGCAGGGGTCAAATGCCGCTATATCCATTCGGAAGTCAATACACTGGATCGCGTGGAGATATTGAGAGAGCTGCGGCTGGGCGTTTTCGATGTGCTCGTGGGCGTGAATCTGCTGCGCGAGGGGCTCGATCTGCCTGAGGTGTCGATGGTGGCCATACTCGATGCGGATAAGGAAGGCTTTTTGAGAAACCAGCGATCCCTGGTGCAGACCATCGGCCGTGCCGCCCGGCATATCAACGGCAAGGTGATCATGTATGCGGATAACATCACCGAATCGATGAGAATGGCTATCGACGAGACAAACAGACGGCGCAGGATACAGATGGATTATAACAAAGCGCACGGGATAGAGCCGAAATCAGTGCTGAAATCCAAAGAGGCGATCATGGAGCAGACCAAGGTGGCGGATTCGAAGAAAGAAGGTAAAAAATATTATGTCGAAAGCGACACGCCGACCATCGCTGCCGATCCTGTTATGCAATACCTCGAT
>WGED01000470.1 GCA_015492915.1 Cyclobacteriaceae bacterium | reverse complement strand
ACCACGTGTTTGTTTACACCCGCACTTCTTCCCTCTACGCCCATTATGAACCAGCAGCCCTTCGTCGCCGATGAAATAATTATGCAAGCCCTCTACTTCGAAATTGTAAACTTTTTCGGCGACATTTTCAAACCTTATTGACCGAACCGTCACCGGGGCGCTACCATCAATGTCGAAGATGAAGTCACCCGGCTTCAGGCTGCCGGCCTTCTGCCAGCCGCCGGACATTGTCAGGAACGGGTGCTCCGGCGACAGGCGCGGCACGTGGCAAGGGCAATGAAATCAAGAACTTAATTTTGAGTCAGATTTTAGTGGTAAATGATTCAGATGCTAAGGCAGTTTTCCTTTTGGGTTGTTTTGCATCGCCTTTACCACACTGTGATGAAGCCATTTTTGCCGGGTGCCTTCAGAGTCATTTTCATCAAACCCTTCGAAATCGATCAAAAAATAAGCGTACTCTGCAACGAAGTCCTCAAGGAAATCATCAACCGAAACAATTCGTGAATCGTTATTCGGCACTGGTTGAATAAACAAGTGAACATTATCTGGTCGCATATCTTCCCAAAGAATCTCGTTAATCCAATCATCAATAGGAATCGGCACAAATTTAGGGTTTCGTAAATTTTCTGATAAATGTTCTACGTGCAGCACAGTCGAGCCTATTTCATCGTGGCTCCAAAACGGAATACACCATTTTTCATTGAATAAGAATGACTGCAACCCTGCATCATCAAACAGGGCCCAAACTTCTTCATTGAAACATATTCTTTTTACAAAGTACGCATAGCGATCATACATACTCATTGCACAAACATTTTTTATCTCTTCAGGATGAAGTTTTTTTCTGCGTTTTTGACGCTCCTCCAGCGAAAACGCGAGCTCTACTTCTAGCTCATCACTTTTGCGCATCAGTATTCACTTTCATATTTGAGTTATCGCCATTTTGGATCATTTCCCGTTCTCCCCGGGCGGCTTCTATTGTCCCTGCTAGCCTCGAATCTCGAACGATCGTCATGAGGCCCCCTATTCGTTGGGTGGTGGCCGACATCACACCCTGGCGGATTGCGCATTGTTGAAAAGGTCCGACCCTGCCTCAATTCATTCTTAATCCATCCTCTAATATGCTTTGGCAGTTTAGAGTCACCCATGCGGTCACGCCACCAGCTAGCCGGAGGGCGAGACCCATTATGGCTGAGGATGCCGTCTTCTGATACGAAGTAATTGTGGTTGCCTTCTACTTCGAAATTGTAAACTTTTTCGGAAATATTTTCAAAGCGGACGGATTTGACGCGGGCAGGCAGGCCGCCATCCATGTCGAAAATGGTATCTCCCGCCTTGAGGCTACCTGCCTCTACCCAGCCGCCTTCATCACCACGACCACTAAACGCCCCGGAAACCGTCTCGCCACCAAAGGTTTCTTATTTTACGGTCAGCATCGCTATATCGGTAATCTTTCATCAGAAGAAGATGATGAAAGCATTTCAGCCGCGATTACTAAATCACTCCGTACTAACTCATATCAAGCATTAACTCCTTGACCACATTAGGGCAGCTTTCTCTTTGGGTTTCCTGAAAGGGGTTTTACAACATTCTGGCGATACCATTTTTTGACAGCTCCATCGACATCGCCATCATCACTGTCATCAAATTCACCAAAGAGACAGCTATATATTTTGGTGAAGTCTTTAAGAAACTCATCAACAGAAATGATCTTCGCATCATTTTTCGGAACCGGTTGAACAAACAGATGGATATTTTCCGGTTGCATATCAGCCCAGAGAATTTCATCGATCCAATTGTCAATTGGAATAGGGAGAAATTTCGGGTTTTGCAGATTCTTTGTGAAAGATTCAATACCAAGAACCTCGCGGGCGATATCTTCATGGGTCCAAAAAGGGATACACCATTTCTCATCATAGAGAAACGACTGTAAACCTTCATCATCGAACAAAGCCCACACCTCTTCCGTATCACATATTTTTTTTATAAAATATATATACCGCTCATTTGCATCCAGCTTTTGAATGTTTGTCAGTTCATTTGCATGAAGGGAGCTTCGCCTGCTTTGCCGCTCTTCCAAAGACAATTCGGGTCGTATCTTTAATTCTTCAGATTTAAGTATAACCATTCTCCTTTTTAACGGTATCGTGGATCATTATTAGTTATCCAAGGCCTACGCCTGTTGTCTCTGGGCGTTTCCATCCTTGATGTACTGTCATGAGGCCCCCTATTTGT
>WGED01000469.1 GCA_015492915.1 Cyclobacteriaceae bacterium | reverse complement strand
AGATGTGTATAAGAGACAGGATGGAAATAGTGCTCGGCACAGAGACTTTTCTGAAAATCGGCAAAAAGCTTCCTGTTGAAAAAAAGACCAATTTTATACTCGGCTGGAACTTCAGGGTCAGGATATTGACCAATTTTGAAAACCGCGATGAATTTCCCATTTATTCCATTCCGGGTTATGGCCGCACTTTCAACAATGCTACGGCAGCCATGAGTTTTTATATTAAATACAGGATTGGAAAATAGCCGGCAATCATAGTTTTCCATACCATCGTTTCAGGCCCGCCTGTTTAGATATAATGAAAAATCATCATTTTTTCATAGGAATATGGAGTGGGTGTGAATGAGCAGAACAAGCCGGAGGATCAGTCATTATCAGCCGGGGACTTTTTAACCCAAAATTCTCACCAGGATTTCGTTATGAGAGGTTAAAGTACAACATGTCCCGCCAGGGCGGGAAGAAAATCAGCACGTTTGATGAGGAGGCATAATGCACTTTTATGGTGACGAGTCAAACGTGAACGAAGTGCCTGATTTTAAAGTAGTTTAAGCTCGGAATAGAAAGGTTATTGAGAATTTTGAGTTTAAATTTCGTAAGCGGTCAACTTTTATTATATTTTATTTTTTTCAAACTTGTCGGGCTTTATGACAATTAACCGTTTTTTTAGTGGTAAATAAGTTGCACTGGCCGTTTGGATGCAGTCACCCGCTGGGCGCCACCGTTTATCCGGATGGTGTTAACTTCAGTATTTTTTCGAAAAATGCTGAGCAGATCGACTTATTGTTGTTTGACCATGAAGCGGACAGTGCGCCATCAAAAGTAGTGCATCTTGATCCTCAGGAGAACCGAACCTTTTATTATTGGCATATCTTCATGCCAGGCCTGAAAGCAGGTCAATTGTATGGTTTTCGTGCGCATGGAAAAGAAAATCCTTCGCCGGGGGATATTTTTGATGAAGAAAAGTTACTGATTGACCCGTATTCCAGAGCGCTCGCCGGATATAACATCTATTCGCGCGAGGCAGCCAAATCACCGGGCAATAATTATGGTCAGGCACTTAAAAGTGTGGTGGTTGATCCGGAAGAATTTGACTGGGATGGCGACAGACCATTAAGGAGACCTTATTCCGAATCCATTATTTATGAACTTCATGTAGGCGGATTTACAAAGCACCCGAATTCCGGGGTTAGTGATGAATTAAAGGGGACTTACCTCGGACTGATAGAGAAAATACCCTATTTGAAGGAATTGGGAATTACTGCGGTGGAATTGATGCCTGTGCAGTTTTTTGATTATCAGGATGCACCTCCGGGCCGGACGAATTACTGGGGTTACAGTCCAATAGCTTTTTTTGCCCCGCATGCAGGATATGCCGTGGCCGATGACCCGCGTAGGGTTGCTGATGAATTCAGGCAAATGGTCAAGGCATTGCATGAGGAGGGAATAGAAGTGATACTCGATGTGGTATTCAATCATACTGCTGAGGGGGGACTCGATGGTCCGATGTATTCATTCAGGGGGCTGGAAAATAAAGCCTATTATATTTTAAATGACGAAAAAACGCAATATCTCGATTATACCGGCTGTGGCAATACATTGAATGCCAATCATTCCATAGTACGCCGCATGATCATGGACAGTCTCAGGAGCTGGGTTACGGAGTACCATGTCGATGGCTTCCGGTTCGATCTGGCTTCGGTTTTGTCGAGGGATGAATTTGGCGAGCCGCTTGAAAATCCGCCGGTTTTATGGGAAATTGAATCCGATCCTGTGCTGGCAGGCACAAAGATAATCGCGGAGGCCTGGGATGCGGCAGGTCTGTATCAGGTCGGGTCTTTTATCGGTGACCGGTGGGCCGAATGGAACGGTAAATATCGTGATCATGTTCGCAGGTTTGTTCGGGGTGATGAAGGAATGGTTTCCAAATTTGCCTCCAAACTCATGGCAAGTCCCGATATTTATCACGACCGCAGCAGGGAGCCTAACAGAAGTATTCACTTTGTGGCATGTCATGACGGTTTTACCCTTAATGATCTTGTTTCATATAATGTGAAACACAACGAAGCCAATGGCGAAAATAACCGTGACGGGACAGATGCGAATTTCAGTTGGAATTGCGGCACGGAAGGACCGGCTGATGACCCGAAAATTAATGCACTGCGGTTGCGACAGATAAAAAATTTCCTGACGCTTACATTTATTTCCCAGGGAACACCGATGTTGCTGATGGGTGATGAAGTCCGAAGGACGCAATTGGGTAATAACAATGCCTATTGTCAGGATAATGAGATCAGTTGGTTTGATTGGGAACTTGTCCAAAAAAACAATGACTTGCTGCGATTTACGAGGGGATTGATCGAATTCACGCAGAGCCTTGAAATATTTAAGATCGAAAATCTACTCGCAGCTTCTGAAGATATAGACGAGCCGCATATAACATGGCATGGAGTGGAACTCAACAATCCGGACTGGTCGGAATTTTCTCATTCTATTGCTTTCACACTCAGGCATCCTGCGGCCGAAGAAACGATCCATGTGATGGTGAATGCTTTTTGGGAACCGCTGACATTTGAGATACCGAATCTTAAAGGAAAAATCTGGCAGAAAGTGGTCGATACTCATGCGGCAGCACCGTTCGATTTCAGCAAAAGGTGGGAGGGGGAATTAATTGAGGGAAGTACTATTGAGACAGAAAGCAGGTCGATTATAGTATTGATGGCTAATTGACAAGCGATTTCAACTCTACTGCCTGAACAACCACCTTGGGAAGGGTGATGATAAAGCAGGAATATTTTCCTTCCTCACTTTCGACAGTAATATTGCCATGGAGCTTATTGACAGCCTTTTTCACAAGGTACAATCCTAAACCGTTTCCTTTGGATTTTTCCGAACCGCGATAGAACATTTCAAAAATTTTGTCCTGTTGCTCTTTCAGGATACCCAGACCATTGTCTTCCACACTTATGATTATGTTTTTTCTAGTAGTTCGCAGACTGACTTCAATCTCCACCTTTTTGGTTTTTCTAAAAAACACTGCATTTTCAAGCAGGTTTTCAAGAATAATTTTCATGAGCATATAATCACTTCGCAACCTGAAATTCGACTCAATCACAAGCTTGATTTTAAGGTCTTTTTTATCGACAAAATTGTAAAGGGAGGTTTGACATTCACTGACGATTTTCTTGAAGTCTATTTCTTCAGTCTGGCTGATATCACGGTTTATGAAGTGATAGTTATTGAGTTTGTTCAATATCTTGTTAATGTCGAAGGCGCCCTTTTCGATGAGTTCGATATACTCTTTCAGTCCTTCGTCTTTATTGTCCATTTTGGCAAGGAGTGTCATGCCCAGAAGTCGAGCGATCGGTCCCTTAAGGTCGTGTGAAGCCCTGTAAATAAAAAGATCAAGTTCATCGTTTGCTTTTTTGAGCTCTTCGTTCATGAATTGAAGGGAAGAAGTACGTTCCTGTACTTTATTCTCAAGATTGGTATTGGCAGCGAGGAGTTCTTCATTTATTTTATCCAACGCCTTTTTTGCCTTTGAGATTTCCTGATTTTTGGATTTGAGTAGTTTATTTTGTTTTTCTATTTCATCTTTTTGCTTAATAATCTCTGAGTTGGCGGTTTCAAGTATTTTCTTCTGCTCTTCAATTTGTTTTGTTCTTTCTTTCACCTGGTTTTCCAATAAAATTTTGGATTTATGAAGCGCTCTTGTTCTCAACTGAATAGTGAGAAATATAGAGCTAAACACGAATAAAACAGACAAAGAATAAAACCACCATGTTCGCCAGAAAGGTGGTCTTACGATAATATATAATGATCTTCCCTCTTCATTCCAGATTCCGTCATTATTCGATGCTTTTACGCGGAATATATATTCTCCCGGTTGCAAATTGGTGTAATTTGCAAACCTCACATTGCCTACATAATTCCATTTATCTTCAAAATTTTCCATCATGTAGGCATACTGATTTTTTTTCGAATCCGTGAAATTCAATGCGACGAATTCAAAAGAGATAGAAATATCTTTGTAGGATAAAATCAGGGTATCCGTCTCAGAGATATGCTTTTTCAGCGGTGAGCCCGATCGACCAATGAGAACTTTTTTATTTAAGATTTTAAAATCAGTAATGATAACTTCCGGTTTAAACTGATTGTCTATGATGCGGGACGGGTTGAAAGTGCAATATCCCTTGTTGCTGCCAAAAAACATTTGCCCGTTTGGAGCCACAAATCCTGCACACGGATTGAACTCGGTGCTTTGAAGACCATCTTCCTTATCATAATTCTTAATGGAAAAGGTTTTCTTGTCGAGTCTTGATATGCCCCGGTTGGTACTCAGCCACAGCTTGCCGGCTCCATCGTCGAGAATCGTGTAGATTGAATTGGAAGGCAATCCGTCGTTCTTGAAAAAGTGAGAGAATTTACTCGTTGGCAAGTCCAGGACATTGAGGCCGTATGCAGTACCAATCCACAATTTAGAATTATCATCTACATGGAGGCAATAGATAGAATTGCTGGACAGGCTGTTTGTGTTTGTTTTTTGACGATTATACCGGGTGAATTTGTTCTTTTTAGGATCGTATTTATTTAATCCGCCACCAAAGGTTGCAATCCAAAGATATCCGTTGTCATCTTCAACGATCGCACTGATGTTGTTGGAGCTTATACTAAAGATATCATTCTCATCTGTGACAAAGTGACTGAATTTGCCATTTTCATATAAATTTAATCCACCGTCTTCAGTACCTATCCATATTTTGCCTTTGCTATCCTGGAAAATGCAACGGATAAAATCACTGCTCAGTGATGCAGGATCGTCCGGATTATGGCTGAATTTGGCAATTCTTCCTGATTTAATGTGCAGTACATTGAGACCACCGCCGCCGGTCCCGATCCATAATCTGTTTTGTTTGTCTCTGTGGAGAACCTGAATTCTGTCATGTGATAAATAATAAATAGGTGCAGTCTTTTTTCTGTTTTTTCTTTTGTCATATTTTGAAAGAAGTCTGTTTCGCTCCCTGATGCTTTCCCCCTCTACGATCATGTCATTGCTGAGGTAAGTTGTGTAAATGTCTGTCAGCGGGTCATATTTTGTCAGGCCTTTATCATAAGTGCCAAGCCATAAAACACCACTTCTTTCTTTGTAAATAGCAGTTATGTTGTTGCTGCTAATGGTATTGCCGGTACCTGGTACGCGCTTATGCCAGGTGAAGCGATCCCTCAGTTTATCGACTATATTGATGCCTGCGTTGGTGCCGATCCATAAAATGCCTGATTGGTCATCAAGCACGGAGGTAACATTATTGCTGAGTATTGACGACTCGTCATTAGCGTCAACCACATATTTGCCGGTTGCTCTGGTGTATTTATTGATAAAACCAAGGCCACTGTTCACGGTACCAAACCAGATTAGTCCTGAGGCGCCCTGATAAATACTTGTTATGTTTTTACCGGCAGCAGAATTTTTTGGGGTCAGCTTTTCATAGAAACGTTTTACTATGTCTCGGTTGTTGAGACTACGGCCATTTTCAGAAGGCTTTATTAAATTGATACCTGAGGCGGTGCCTATCCATAGATCCCCGTCGTTATCTTCATAAATTGTGTTGATCTGATTGCTGCTAAGGCTTTCATTTTTGTTAAATTCAGTTCGGACATATCTCAGAAATTTTCCGGATTTCGGGTCCAGCATGTTTACACCTTTATCAGCAGTACCAACCCAGATAAAACCATATTTATCTTTTTCCAGACAGGTAATATGATTACTACTGATGCTTAGCGGATTGTTCAGTTCATTCCTATATACTTTAAATTTATTATTTACCGGGTTATAACTGTTTAATCCCCCACCATCTGTCCCGATCCAGTATATGCCGTTATTATCTCTGGTAACGCATGTTACCTGGTTGCTGCTCAGGCTTTCAGGATTGTTTATATCATTAATAAACCATGTGAAAGTTTCTACTGATTTATCATAGACGTTCAACCCATTTTGAGTTGAGATCCATAGCTTACCATATTCATCTTCATAAATATGGTTTATGATATTGTTTGAAATAGAGGAAGAATCGTTTGTGTCGTGAGTGAATATTTTAAAATGTGTTCCATCAAACCTGTTTAGTCCTCCGTTGGTAGCAAACCAGATAAAGCCCTGGCTGTCCTGCATGATCCAGTTGATATGGCTCTGAGATAACCCGTCATCTACCGTGATTTTGTCAAACTGGATTTTATTCTGAGCCACTACGGCAAAAGAAATTGTCAGTGCTATGATAAAACCTGTGATTTTCCGGTAGTTCATATTAGGCTGTTGTATTACTGAATGGTTGGCTTAAATCAAAGATAACTCATTTTAAAGATAATGACATAAAATAATTCTAAATGGACCTCATACTTACGTTTACTTTTGTGTTTGTTCGGTTGGTGTAAAATAAAAAACCCGGCCTTTTGGGTCGGGTCTTGCATGATGTTTTTAGAAATCCCTGGGATAATTACCGTTGGTTCTTAAAGCTTCGGTTCCTCTTTCTCAGTTTTAGTTTTATCCTTGCCTTGATTTACGAGCTTTTTCTAACATTATGTCCTTAGCCGTGTAATATTAAAAATGCAATAAAAACTAACTTTGTAATGAGAAGTTTGGAATTTGGATTTTTTTAATTATTTTTATGCTTTAGGAACACAGGTAATTATGAATTTAATTTTTTATACACCAGGCTCTTCCCTGTCCTCAACACCACCTTCGCATTCGCAGTCAGATTGCTGCTGCTGGATGCTTATTCCATCCTTAACCGGTGCAACTTCTTCCTCGTTGCATGACATGAAAGAAAATGACATAATTCCGAAAAGTGCGAGCGTTAAAAGTTTAGCTTTCATTTTAATTAAGTTTTAAGTTTAACCTACAGTAAATTTTAATTTGTTTGTTTTTGCGTTTTAAATATACAAGCAAAAATCATTTTATC
>WGED01000468.1 GCA_015492915.1 Cyclobacteriaceae bacterium | reverse complement strand
TATGTGCCGCTTTATCAACATGCTGCTTAAATTTTTTAATAAACATTTGGTTTTACCTTAGAATACAGAGCTGAGCGAAGGGTCTCCCATTGTCAACATGATGGCGATGGTTTGTGGTCCATATCGGCAGATTCTTCGGGCTGCGCCTTCTACTCCACTTAGTCATGCTGAATTCATTTCAGCATCCTGGTGATTGAAGTAACGACGCTCATTTTCCATTCCGCATCCCGTTACGAGACCCTGAAATTAATTCAGGGTGACTTGGTGTTTCATAGACGTTCAATACTCCCCCTCAGGAGGTCTGGCTCCTCAGATAAAAATTATCCACGCATCAGTGCTTTTCAAAATCCATCGGATTCACCCAGCTGGCATTGAGCTTTTCGCCACTCATATAGCGTTCGTAAAAATGTGCCGAGCGCTTGTCGGCGTATGGATATTCATCAAAAATATGCCCCTGACCGGACATCCTTGGGTCCCCCTGTTTTTTAAGTTCGGAAAATAGCTGTTTTTTCATGGATTCCATGAGAGGTCGGTGATCGTCGTGGAATGCCAGATTTCTCATGCACTCAGGGTCGTCTTTTATGTAGTACAGCTCGTCCTTCACTCTTTTGCCGAAAGAAAGCGGCCAGAACATATCCGCCATATCCTGCCGGTGGAGATTCAGGATCACCGTTTTTGTCGGGCTGCCGTCGCAGTTCAGATATCCTGTAACAGGATCGCCTGCGGGCCATCTGTCTGTTTCAAAATTGCGGATGTAGAGGAAGTCTCCTTTCACAATGCCCCTGATGGGATAGCCAACATCATAAGGCCGGCCGACGTCATGGCGCTCTTTTCCGATAAGCACATGGTCACGGGATTCGCTTATGATACCCTCTTTTTCGGTATAAAAAATATCCGTCAGGCTTTTCCCCTGTATAGCAGCCATACCCGACCTATTCTCGGAAATGCCTGCCAATTCAAGAAAGGTAGGCGCGAGGTCAATAAAGCTCACAAAGTCATCCACCACCCGGCCGGGCGATCTGATGCCATTCTTCCACATGATAGCCATGGGTATGTGATTGGAATATTCGTATTCCTGCCCCTTGATGCGTGGAAAGGGCATGCCGTTATCTGCCGTTACGACAATAATGGTATTGTCGAGCAAACCTTCTTCCTCCAGCGTTTGCAGCATTCTCATAAGGTGGCGATCGAAATATTCCAGTTCGAAAGCATAGTCCAGCATATCGGTGCGCACGGTGTCATTGTCGGGCCAGAAGTCAAAAACCTGGTCGATATCGCTCAATTGCTTGTTGCCTTTGTTTATGCCCGAACCGTATTCATACCGCCTGTGCGGTTCGTAACCGCCATACCAGAAGCAAAAAGGTTTGCCTTCGGGCTTATCCTGCAGGAATTTTTCAAAGTTGGAGGCATAATCTATTTTTGAGACGCCCGTAGTGGGAGGGTCTGTTTTCGCATCGTTATAAGCTTTTCCCGTTAATTCTCTTTTCATTCCGTCAGCAGTCAGCGCGATGCCCGGTGCCCATCCTTTGGCTGTGTGACCTGTGAAATATCCGTTTTCACCGAGCGCCTCCACATACGTTTTGAATTTCCGGGGAAAATAGCACCAGTGATTAGCCGCTTCTTCCAGTTGCCACGAGTTGCGGCCTGTGAGCAGGCAGGCGCGTGATGGAGCGCATTTGGCATTCGGCGTGTAAGCACGGGTGAAGAGGATGCCTTCTGTGGCGACTTTGTCAAAAGCGGGCGTTTTGATCCATGAAGTTCCGTAGGCGCTCATGTGGGGCCAGGAGGCGTCGTCGGCAATGCATACCAGGATGTTGGGCGGGTCATGAGCAACAGGCCTTTTTTCGCAACTGGAGCATGCAAGCGACAGGGCGACGAGACCAGCAAGTAAAAAAGGCCTGATTTTCATGGTTTTAGATCAATTTTAGAAACAAATGTATGCATTGACTTCAATGCAATATTCACGAAAACATAATGTTTCAATTTACTCATTCTTTGCCTTTTGACATGCCTGAATCCATGAAAAAACGCCTGTTTTTCATGTATACCAAAGATATGCCACCCTTTCAGGGTTGGTCATGAAGCGATGATGATTTTCTATAATCGTGTCACCCCTTTGGGGTTTGCGAAAGTATATGGATTTGCCGCCGGGTTATTAGAAAAGCGTATCGGTTTTTATCAAAATGCAATCCCGAAGGGATGACAAGATTATAGACCCCATGACATTTCAATGATTTTAACCCCGAAGGGGTGGCATGAAAATCACTTTAACCATTGGTCAAACCACTGGAAGGCATCTTCCTGCATTTTGACGTCAAACTTATGAGGACCGTCGTAAAAATTGCCTTTGTAGTGATCTGAGGCCTTTGCTTTGGCAAAAACATCCTGTAATATCTTATCCGCCCGTTGCATCTCAGGAAGGGTGAACAAACCATCCTCGCGGTTATTGAGCGTCATGGTCGGCAGTGGCACCCTCAGGCCCAGAATTTCCGGAAAATCGAGAAAGTTGGGCAGGACGGGCGTATAGGTCATCCATGTGTGGGTGTAGGATTTGTTGAGCAAAAAGTCGGTCCATGTACTCATAAATCCCACTGCTGCAGCGCATTTGATGCGATGGTCAAGCCCGCCCAGATACACCGTCCGCAATCCGCCGCCCGATAATCCGGCGCAACCTATTCTGCCTTTGTCCACATCATCACGGGCGCTTAATATATCCAGTGCAACGCGGTCTTCGGCGAGGAATACTCCCGGCCAGGTAGTTCCGGCACAAAACAGTGATTTTGCCATGATGTGTTCATGAGTGCCGGCCCATTTATTATATATATCGATGTTTTTGGCGTTTTCCGGATCGTCGTCAGACAAGCCTTTGGTTGCGCAGTCGCCCCATGGGATATCCGACATATTTTTGAAAAGCACGCGCCGGCTGCCGAAAGTGAAAGCATCATTCACGAGCACCACGTAGCCGCGCCTGGCAATTTCATTGGCCCATGCCCTGCCTTCATAATAATACTCCTGATGCTCCTTCATCATGGGGTGCTGGTCGTCGGATGTTTTGGTGATCTTACGCCGCCCGAAATATTTCTTGCCACCATGGTCATGGAGACCCAACACGGCAGGCAGTCTTCCTTTTGCACCTTTGGGTTTTAAGAGTATAGCCCGGGTTGGTGCGCCATAGGGCAGTTGCCAGCTAAGCTCCTCGATATCTAATCCGTCATATTCATATTTTTTATGCACTGTTACTTTCGGATTTACCTCCCTGATATCCGGCTGCATGACCAATTCTTCAGCTTTCTCCATGGCTTTTACGCGCCATTTTTCTACGTCGTTCCACTTATCATTTCTCAATGACAATTTAGGCGGGTCCTTCAACAAACCATTTGCCCATGGGCCGTATACGCCGATGATGCTTTTGGCACTTTCGGTTTCGGGCATCATTCCTTCGGGATTAAACCCGCCGAAGGCATCGATTGAAAAAGGCATCAGCGACAGGCCGCTGATAGCTGTTGTCATTTTGAGAAATTTTCTTCTGGAAGGTTTATGCTGTTTTTCCATAAGGCTGTCTTTAATAAGTTAAATAAGGTAGTTGCCTGTAATGCTACTGAAAAGATACTGAAAATCAATCGTATTTCATAAATGACGCATTGAGGAGGTGTGATCAATCCTGTTTGGGAAAGTACAAATGAAAAGCAGTGCCTTGCCCCAGCACACTTTCCACCTCAATTCTGCCGTCCATGGCTTCGATCTGTGTCCGGACGAGAAATAGTCCAAATCCATGACCGGATTCCCTGTCCGTAAACCGCTGGTACATCTGAAAGATCTTTTCAGAAACCCTTCCCATGTCCATGCCGATGCCGTTGTCAATAATGGAAATCTTATGATACCCTGGGATCTCATCAACAGCTATCTTGACGAAAGAATCTTTGGCCGGATCGCTGTATTTTATCGCATTTTCGATCAGATTATGCAGGATACTGTAAATATAAGCACGGACCCCTTTGATTTTCAGATGCTTTACTGCCGGCATTTTGATTTTAATATTCTTTTCTGCTATTACGGTTTGTAAAGTTTTAATAATTGCTTTGGCCTCTTCGATGATATCGATGTCTTCCAACGCCTGTTGAATATCCTGCTTCACCTTTAATATTGCCCCGAGGTCCTCAACTACCTGCAGTAACTGGCCCGTACTCTCCTCAAGGCGCTTCAACAAAGTTTTGGCTACTTCCTCATTGTCAAATTCACTGATAATAAGTGTGGAAAGGCTCTTTATTTGTGCGGCCGGGGAGCGCAGATTGTGCGAAGTGATATAAGCAAACTGCTCGAGCTGCTTATTTTGTGCGCTTAACTTCTTGTTGACTTTTTTGAGATGTTCGGTTCTTTCCTCAACTGTTTTTTCAAGGGATTTTTTTATCGTTATCAGTTCTTCTCTCTGTCTTTTCAGCCTGGCATTGGCGGCTTGCATTTGCTTCCCGGCTATTCTCAGCTTTCTGTTTTGCAGTGCAACCTTATCGGATTTTTCCTGCAAAACGGTGTTGGTCAGATACAGTTTGTTTCTTTCATCCTGATAATTAATCTTCAAAAATTCAATGAAATAAAGACCTACAACGAAAAATATCAAAACCCCGATGTACCTGGTTGTAATGGTAAGATGAGCTACTTCTTTCCATTCATATCCTTCGTAAAAAAAATATTCCCAGACAAACAGGAAAATGAGGTCTATTGCAACGATTGGGAGAATAAAAACATGGTATTTATTTTCGTTGATAATCAGAATATATACAATGGCGACAAAATAAATGCCCGCATTGATGATATTTACACCGCTGCCTGTCAGCCAGGCAACATTGATGATTATAAAAAGAATGACGCTCATCAATAATCTGTGCGTCGCCGTGGTTTTGTATTTATGTGTAGTAAAGATAAGGGAGATAAAAAAAACGCCTGTTGCTAACTCCAATATAACAGAGTCGTAATCTTTTGTAAAGAAAAAATCGTAAACCAGCAGCAATGAAACGACTGCCAGACCAAAATATAAACCATGTCTTAGCAGCTTGTCTTCAAGGATGTCGCCTGTTTTTTTTGGATAAATATCCATGTAGCACAAATAGGAATCTCTTACACGAATTTATTGCTTTAAGTCAAAATTCCATAAGAGGGCCCATTAATTAATATTGTATTTTGATAGATGATTTAACATGGATTTTTGGGAAAAATATTTGCGATGAATCGACACATTGTGGTGCCGGCCATGGAAACCATGATCCTCAAAAAAAGGGGATCTGTTAAATTGC
>WGED01000467.1 GCA_015492915.1 Cyclobacteriaceae bacterium | reverse complement strand
TTGAATATCAGTTCCTTGAGGATGTGTCCCTCCGGTAAATTGGCTGCATAAACGCCTTTGAATTGCATATCGGCATGGCGCAGATCGCGGATCACGCGGCGGACCTTTGAAGGTGGATAAAATCTTGCCGCAGTCCTGTAATCCTTCAGAAAGAAACGGTTGACTTTGAGCCTGGAAGCCAGCTCCGTGTCAGACAAGCCACTGTAAGCATGAAGCAGGAGCAATTTGGCAAAAAATCCATACAGCACAGCGATAACCTGCGGCAGGGGATTCTTCTTGGGATTAGCCTCGAAATACTGCGCAATCTTGTTAGCCTTTATTATCTCATGAAAAGCGAGCGCTTTTTGAAGCTCAAACACATTATAATCTTTGCTGATGCCGATATACTTCTGGATGAGGTGGTCGTCAATCTCAACTTTTTCTTTGATATTGATAAGCATCTTGTCGATCTCATTGGACAGGCGCTCCAGGTTGTTGCCTATAAAATCGGCCAGCATAAACACCGCCTTGTCGGTGATTTTCAGCCCTCGTTGCCGGAAGTAATCCCTGATCCAGTCCGGCACCTGGTCGTCGTACAACTTTTTGGTCGTGATGAATTCAGCGTGCTGGGTCAGCGCTTTGGCCAGTTCTTTTCTGCCGTCGAGCTTTTTGTGCTTATAGCAAAAAACAAGGATGGTAGAAGGCACGGGGTTTTTGAGGTAATTGATCAACTGCCTGTCGCCTGCCTCCTTGCCGATATCCTGGATGTTTTGCGCTTCCTTCACGATGACCACCTGCCTGTCTGACATCATGGGAAAACGTCGCGCATTATCGAGCACATCACGCATGCGGACGTCTTTACCGTAAAGGATCATTTGATTAAATCCTTTGGCCGCCTCGTCGAGAGCGTTTTTTTCTATCAGGCCGGAAATCAGATCAATATAAAAAGGTTCCTCACCCTGGAGAAAATACACCATGGCATACTGGCCTGCATGAATTTTTTTCAATATTTGGCTGATCTCTTTCATAATCTAATTTTCCACAGGGGATACATACTTGTAGTATTCCGTGATTTCACCGCCGTTTTCGCCTGTCCTGTTTTTATACTTAATAGTCAAATATTGGGATGAGATATCCGTGACCCATATGGATTCCGTTTTACGGTTGATCTCAAAAACCAGCGTATCGGCCCTCGTATTTTCGATAAAGGGCTCCCTGGCATACCAACTCCCGATATACAATGTTCCCTTTTCAAGGGATTCGCAAAATAAGGTGTCCTGATGGCACATCATGGTATCCGACTGGCAAAAATCAGGATGTGCGAGACAAAAATCCAGACTATCACAGATCTCAGGATCATAGGCATAGAGCAAAGGCTTGGGCCTGCCGAGAGAATCCTTGTCCTGTATGAAAATCAACCGATTTTCCATACCGCAATCATCAGGGACGATCTCATCCCCGTCTTCCGTCTGTACCACGCGCAGCCATGACTTGGCACTGTCGGAAGCGAGCAGGTATTCCAGCTCTTTCTGCGTAAATCCGTCGAATTCCTTCACTTTATCCTTGCACGAAAAGGCTGCCATCGCTATTAACATGAAAAAAATGGCATTTTTCCATACGAAAGGGATCTTGCTCGGAATGCTATGGATTTCAGGCATATTTTTAATATAAATTTCCGGCAAAGGTAAAGAAAGTTTGGAATATCAAACGGTTGCAGAACCATGGAAAATTGACAATTTTTCCATGGAATGGAAGGGCCACGATAGCAAAACGATTACTTTTACCTTTCCGCTCAGTTGAGAAATTCGTCAAAGTGAAGGCTGATGTAGTACAAACCGCCGATTTGTGCGCTGCCAAAGCTGGTAGTGTAGTATTTATTGAGCAGGTTAGAGCCGCCGATCTTTATGATTGACTTCATCTTAGGTATTTTGATTGCCACACTGCCGTCGAGCGTGCCGAAGGCGGGCATCTGAGCCACACCAAAGTTTGATTCCCAGAGAAAAGCATTCTGCCATCTGTAGTTCAGATTGAATCCGAGATTTTTCAAAACATGCCTGTCTCCGACGCCAATATTAAACCGGTAATCCGGTGTATTGTACCTGTTTTGTCTGCCTGCTTCTTCCATACCATTTTGCAACTTATTATAAGCCACATTGCCGGTGACATACAAGCCGCGTGTGACCATGAAATTAGCACCAAAAGCCCAGCCAAATGATGATACCACATCGGTAGTACTGATGGTAGTTTGGTACCGCTGTTCTTCAGGAGTAAAGGGGTTCTGAGCAAGCAACTGGGTGGCCAGAAAACCCGTGTATTTGTTGTGATAGTAATAAGCATCGACAAACAGGCGCTTATTGAAATTGAGCCCTTTGTAACCAATTTCAAAGGCATTTACCTTTTCCGGCCCAAAAACAGGCATTATAAACGGCCCGTCGTCAACCACCGGCTCGTCAATGATCGGATTGGAGCCGGAAAGGGGATACAACGGATTAGTACCAAAATCGTATTTGTTCTGTACTGCAGGCAATCCGCCCACAACGCGGAAGTAGCCAATATCCAGATCGACCCATTGATCTGAGGTGGAAGGAAACCTGAACGCCGTCTGATAAGACATCCTGAAGTGGTGTTCTTTCTGTGAGTCCAGTGCATAAACAGCCGAAAATCTCGGTGTTACCTGGCCTTTGAATTCCTGATGCTTATCATACCTCGCCGAAGCCGTCAATTTCAGTCTATCATTCAAAATGGACTTGGAAAGCTGACCATAAATACCAAACAAATAGAAGGTGATCGGCTCTCCCGGTTTGTCTGCAAAGACAGTTCCGTCACTGTCGATCCAGTAAATCCTGTTGCTGATACCTATAATAAGGTCGACATGTTTCAATAAACGACTGAAATTATAGGCGCCCTCTATATGCCAGAGCTTACTCTGATCTAGCACCTTCGATCCGCCCTCATTAAGCGTTTTATTAGTTATTTCATTGAAAAAGGTATTGAACTCATCGGACCCGGGCAGTGGAAATGCGGGCTCCCCCGCAATAAAAACATTGCCGTATTCATCCCGATTGTCAGCCACCAGTCTGGCAAATCGATGCGCTTCCTCTTCCGGAGAGCCCAACAATACTTTTTGCGCAAATGTGCCGATATAGTCTTTGTACCAATCCTCACTGGATTTCCAGGCCTCATTGAGTTTCAACCCTGTAGCCCCTACATCATAGGTGTTGCCGGCATTCTCTACCGAAGCCCAGGTCCTTACAAAAAAATCAGGGCTTTTGATCTCCAGTTTACCCACACCAATCTCAAAATCCCGGATAGAAAACCTGTTCGTCGCTGTGTAAAGACTGGTCCCCCTGCTGTAGTTGAATTGTGCAGAGGCCTCAAACTTTTCGGTAAATCTGTAATGAAATGCACCGCTCAGTTTGAGATTTGTTGTTTTATAATCCGCCAGATATTTCTCTTCCCAACCTGTACGGGAGATTACCTGATCCGGAAAAGCCTCAATTACCATATTATACAATGCTTCGTACTCCGGCGTTCCGGGCTGAATGCCCTGCTCTTTAGCAATGGCATCGGCCACTGAAGGTGCCACATCTTTAAGATTTACAGGTACAATGATATCATCTCCATAAACATTCACTCCGTCATACCCCGGATTCGATTCCCTTGTCAGAGCCGGATTATTGATATCTGTCCTATCGCGGTAATCTGATGCATTCCAGTCTGTGGCTGTGAGATATTCTCCTGTCAGTTTAAAAGCAAATTTGTTTTTAAAAGCCTTAGCATACCGAAAACTAAAATCGTACATCGGGGCAGGGGTGTCACGGTAATCCGCATCGAGGTGCATCAGACCTGTCTGGGCAATAAAACTCAGGCCCTGATATTCAAAAGGACTTTTACTGGTCATCAGCAAAGTACCGTTCATTCCTCCCGGACCATATAGTGCCGAAGACGCCCCGACAAGCAATTCGACGCTCTCCACATCGAGTTCAGACATGCCAAACATATTTCCGGCTGCGAAGCTCAGACCCGGAGAGGTATTTTCCACACCATCCACGATCTGGTTTAACCTGTAATTTGATTCTCCCGTGAAACCGCGGGTATTCGGATATCTGAAAGTGAGGCTGTTCACATTCATGTCTACACCCTTTAACTTATACAACCCGTCATAAAAATTAGCACTTGAACTCTGTTGAATGTCCAGAATACCCATTTTCTCAATACTGACCGGGGACTGCAGAATATTCTCCTCCACCCTGCTGGCAGATACGACAACCTCCTGCCCGAGAATCACCTTTTCCTTCATCTCGATTATCAGGTTGTTCTCATCACCTGTAATTTCTTTTTCTACTGTCTCATATCCGACTATCGAAAAAACGATGGTAAAGGGAGGAGGTGTTTTGGTTTTCAATTCAAATTTACCCTGTACATCAGTGATCGTACCGGTGAGCTTTTCTTTAATTACAATATTTACGCCCAGGAGCGGTTCTCCTGTCTCCATATCTTTTACTTCACCTTTTATCACAAGGGTGCCCTGACCGGCTGCGGGAATATAAGTGATTGATACAAAGAATATTATTGTAAAATATAGCAAGTATCTTTGTTTCATAATCAGGTCATATTTCAGCGCTAAATTAACAGATAAAAACTGAATATTTTATTAAATTAGTCGAAAATAATACCTGAACCATTGGTTTCTACGTTAATTCATTGAATATTTGCCAAAGGAATAATCAAAAAATTTATCACTATGAGAAAACAAAAACACAAGATGAAATCACTGCTTCGGACCTTTCTGGCGGGTATCATATTAATAAGTCTGACTTTTATCATTAGTTGCGATAACGGGGGAGATGAACCGGAACCCGGCCCTACAACCTTAGCCGGCAAATATAAATATACCAAGGTAACCATCATCACAGAGGTGGTTATTGCAGAAGACAGCACAGGATCAGACAGAACGGTTGTATTACCTGTCGGTACCGATGTCACATCCATGACACTAAATGGCCTGGTAGGATCATTGCAATGTAACAGCGTCAGCAATGCCGCCATTGACCTGAGGGAAGATCATAAGCTTTATGCTTTTTGCGATAGTGAAGGAAGTACTCCTGTTGAAGGGGGTACATGGAGTGAAAATTCCACCCTCACAGAACTAACAATTAACCTGGCCCCTCCTATCGTCCCTGTGCCGGTACAATTAAAACAAACCAACATTCAGATAAACGGAGACAACCTGAGCGGAGATGTAGCCAACCTACCCATGTCGGGTATTTTGATGGCATCCTTCCCGCCTCCGACAATTACTTATCCGGATAATTTTAAATTTCCGCAACTTATCCTGATGGATGTAAATATTCAATACATCAAGATTAAATAAGGCCTACATGCACTGAATCCAATCCCGCCTTGAGCGGGATTTTTTTTGCTCTTTATCTGATGAGATCTTCTGCTTCTTTCAATATTCTTCGGATCTGTTGGGGCCTTAGCCCCATCTCCATTAGCATGTTTTGATTGCCCGCCAGTTCACGACAGAGAATCAACCCGTTTTCCATGAGCTTTTGCATATCTGCTTTTCGCAGTGTACTCAGGCTCGTAATAGGGTGAAAGCCGCTCTGATCGATCCAATCTTTCAGACTGTCTCCTTCAGGATAGTCCCAGCTCAGCATGCGTAATCCGCTGCATCTGGCATAGTCAATGGCATCCTGGGAGAAACGGGTGTTGGTGGCGATCATCCCAACAAATCGCAGACTGGCTAATCCCGGCTTTCGCTCCCAGGCATTTTTCACATCATTAAACCTCGAATGAATATATAAGGGAACCTTTACATCGCTCTTAAAACCCGCGGCCCTGTGAAATTTACATTCCACCATAATCATCTCCTTACTGCTGCGCGCTATTACATCTACTTCGTGGGTCACGCAGCGGCCCTGCACGATCTCCCCCACTTTGGTTTTGTATCCATGAAATTCAAGTAATTTTCCAATGAATTTCTCAAAGGGATACCCCGAGGGGCCCATGTCCTGTACCGCTTGTTTGAGTTTGTATCTGCCGGCCGTTCTTTTGGAGAGTTTTTTCAGAATGCGGTATGCGGCCTGGTAAATCTTTTTCGTGCTCATGCCGTCGGTGATCATGTCGGTCACCTCTCCCGTCACGGTGTTGGCCTGGTTTTCATCGGCCCCGGCTCTGTACAGTGCCTTTTTAAGCTTCCCGGGATCAAAAATAACCCTTTCGCCATTGTGTTTGGTGATGGTAATCCGGTTCTTTTCCTGCGACATTTTTATAAGTTTATTTTAAATCGATCCGCCGTTCAGGGAAGCTTTTCTCATTGCCATCAGATTTCCCGGGGGTGTGAGTACCGATATTTCGCAACCGGCGGATAAAATATGCTTTTTCCCATGGACTTTGGATAATAATTCCCTGGTTTTTTTAAAAACCTCCCTTTCACTGAGGTCCTTCACCAGCACAGGGTCAACATTACCCGTCAATATCACTTCATCGCCAAAAACGCTGTAAGCATGATCAAAATCCACCTGCCAGTCGAGATCGACAATATCCGCGCCCACTTTCCTGATCGACGGCAACAAATGGGTAATATCTCCGCAAATATGCAGTTTGACCATAGCGCCGGATTCATGAATAAAATCTATGATCTCCTTCTGTCTGTCCCTTACGAATGCATCATAGGTCACCTGATCAATCTGTGAACAGATGGCATCGCCCATGCCGATGATATCGCAACCGGCCTCGATCTGCGCTTTGGCAAAATCTTTGGCTGTGACCACACACTTATCAAGCAACCTCTCCGAGGTATCCGGATCGATCATCAGCATCATCAGCATTTCGCTGACACCCGCCAGATCACAGGCCTCGGCCAACGGCCCCTCTATCCAACCGATCACGGGATAAGTACCTTTGAGCAATTGTTGAAAATATTCCGCAGCTCTGATGCGATCAAGTGTTCGCTCATTTTTGTAAACATCCGGATTTTTTAGCCCCCCAACATCCTCGGGCGTTTTGATCACCTTGTCAAGACAGACCGGTACGGCTTCGGGAGGGAATTCCACCCTGGCACCAAAAGCAGATGTTTCGCGATAAGGATCGGAGATCACACCGACCATGTCCAGATCGAAATGCTCAGCGCACTTAATATTCGATTCCACAAGCACCTTGTAATCACTCGCAAACTGGCCGTAGGTATAACCCGCAAACCGCGCCGCAAAATGCATAAGGATGGGTCTGAAGATCTTGTGGTCCGGATCGGGATTGCCCCGCACAAGAGCATCAAATAATTGTTTTTTAGTTTTCATGGCCTGAATAATCTGTTCACAGATCAATATAACCCAAAATTCTCACCAGGATTTCGTTATGAGATGTTAAAGTACAAAAAAATCAGCACGTTTGATGAGGAGGCATAATGCACTTTTATGGTGACGAATCAAACGTGAACGAAGTGTCTGATTTTGAAGTAATTTAAGCTCGGAATAGAAAGGTTATTGAGAATTTTGGGTATAATAAAGTTTCACGGATGATCTGTCACAGAAAGGCATTCTGAAAGACTGCATTCATATCTCTCATGAAAAATTATCGAATTTTCATGGCTTGCAGGCGGGGTACTCGGGGTCTAAGCGTCCGCCAAGACCAGAAAGTGTATTTTATCTATTTACCATAAATATCTTCCAGCACGCCGGCAAGCCTGATTCCGGCCTGAAGGAGGCGGAGGTTGACAACGGGAAGATTGACATAATTATAGCGGTAATTGATCTTTTTGTTCTCAGGCAAATCATAGACCTGCGACCTGTAGGATTTGGATTCATCGGCCCAAACCATAATATCGTCACGCTGCCATTTCTCAATCTGCTCTTTGGAGACCTTGTTTATCCAATTCGAGTACTCGGTATAGCTCAGATTTTGTTTGCCGATGATGCCTGAATCCCATACGGAATGAAGGTTTGATGTGCTCCAGAAATACGTCACGCGCACATCATTGCCTCCGCGATCTTCTCCGTTACCGACATGAAGCGGCTGGTGGATATCGCCAATCAAATGAATAAGACATTTCAAAACAAAAGCTTCTCTCTCTTTTGTCAGATTGCCTGCTTTCAGGATGCGGATATGCTCATTGATCGCCCATATCACATCGCCTTCCTCGGGCGGGCCGGCATAGTTTCCGTTGTCAGGAATGGTGCAATAATGCCAGGGCCTGAGCGAATCATATTTCGGATCGGATTTGATCTCATCCATAAAATTGCTCACCATGGCGATGGAATAACCATCGAGTATCTTCTCAATCTTTTTCAGTGTCTTTTTTGAGAGATGGCACTCGGCAATTTGCCCCGTCACACGATGGCCTGTTTGCCCCCAACCGAAGGATTGGAGCACGAATGCCACTACAAATATGCTTGAAAATAATGTTCTCATAATTGCTGTTTTTTTCATGAATTTTCAGCTATTTTTCATCCCATCTTCCACCATGTAACAAAAAAATCTTAAATCCCATATCGGTGTTCCTTGTTCTTAAATCAATGATTATGAGATGAATATACCGAACAAGGAACAAGGATTGAAGATTTTTGAAGTTTTTCAGATAACCCATAACATTTTTCATCCATCACCCGCTTTGAGCCATTCTCTCCCGACACCCGACTTCCAGCTTCCCCCTACCAGTTTCGAGCTCCCGACTTCCGACTTCCGTCTCCCGACTTCAATTACTTCCCCTTTATTTTTGCCCAGGCATCGCGCAGCGTTACCGTGAGATTGAATACCGGTTTTTCCGGCGTCGAATCGGGATCAACATTAAAATATCCCTTGCGCTCAAACTGAAAATGCTCCAATGGCCCGGCATCAACAAACTGCTCCTCTATCAGTGCATTCTCAACAACCCTGAGCGAATCCGGATTGAGAAATTCTTTAAAATCCCTGTCCTTGTGGCCTGCAGGGTCTTCGTTATTGAACAATCTGTCATACATCCTGATCTCAGCGGTTCTTACATGCTTCGCCGGTAACCAATGAATGGTGCCCTTCACCTTGATATCACTGGTATCCGACCCGCTGCGCGATTCAGGAATGTATTCGCAATGGAGCTCCTGCACCCTGCCTTGTTCATCTTTTTTATAATCAATACATTTGACGATATATGCATATTTCAGCCTCACCATCCTGCCCGGCCCCAGCCTGAAGAATTTTTTTGGCGGATCTTCCATAAAATCTTCGCGCTCAATGTATAATTCTCTGCCAAACATGATAGGGCGTCTGCCGGCTTCCGGGTTTTCCGGATTATTAACAGCCATCATCTCCTCTTCTTCACCTACAGGAAAATTGGTAATGATCACTTTAATGGGATCAAGCACGGCAAAAACTCTCTGCGAAATCTTATTCAGATCTTCGCGCACACAATGCTCCAGCAATGAGATATCAATGATATTATTTCTCTTGGCAATGCCCACACGTTCGCTGAAGGTGCGAATAGCTGCCGCGGTATAACCTCTTCGCCTCATGCCCGAGATCGTCGGCATGCGCGGATCATCCCAACCACTCACATGGCCTTCCTCCACCAATTGCAGCAATTTGCGCTTACTCATCACGGTGTAGTTGAGGTTGAGACGTGCAAATTCAGTCTGCCTCGGGCGATAGCCTTCAGGATCTTCCAGTATCTGATCGAGAAACCAGTCGTACAGCGGCCGGTGCACCTCAAATTCCAGCGTACAAAGCGAGTGTGTCACTCCCTCTATATAATCAGACTGGCCATGTGCAAAGTCATACATCGGGTAGATATTCCACTTATTGCCCGTGCGGTGATGCGACACCTTCCTGATGCGGTACATGGCAGGATCGCGCAGGTGCATGTTGGGTGAGGCCATATCGATCTTAGCCCTCAGCACTTTCGAGCCCTCCTCAAATTCACCGTTTTTCATACCCTCGAGCAATCTCAGGTTCTCCTCCACGGAGCGGTTGCGCCATGGGCTCTCCTTGCCGGGACGGGTAGGCGTGCCGCGTGTTGCCGCAATCTCTTCGGCAGTCTGGTCATCGACGTAGGCCTTGCCTTTTTTGATCAGCATCACCGCCCATTCATACAAGCGGTCAAAATAATCCGAAGCAAAATATTCCCCGCTCCATTCATAGCCGAGCCACCTGATGTCCTCTTTGATAGCCTGCACATATTCATCCTCTTCAGCTACAGGGTTGGTGTCGTCAAATCGGAGATTGCATTTTCCATTGTATTTCTCTGCCAGGCTGAAATTGAGGTTGATGGCTTTGGCATGACCGATATGCAGGTAGCCGTTAGGCTCTGGCGGAAAGCGCGTGATGATCTCCTTTACCCTGCCCTCCTTCAAGTCACGCTCGATCATTGCCTCGATGAAATTCAGCGATGGTTTTTTATCCTTGCCGTCTCCGGGATTGTTCACTTTGTCATTCATTAAAATCGTCCGTTTTTCATAAGACCGGCAATTCCTTTTGCCGAAATTTTCGCAAAGAAAAGAAAGTTTATGCTCAATAGCATCTAAACAAACTTTTAATTTGAGGATCGCTGGCACATGCTGCACAGATGCTTAAATTAACATGATCCCTTTTCATGAAAAAACGACTATTTTTCATGGGTCATCCTTAAGGCTCAGCGATACAATTTTTTAATAAAATTATCGACCATACGCGGAGGCAGGCATTTCGGGATAGTGTAGCGTATGAATTTATCCGTCAGCCACACATAGCGCGTTTTAGGCTTTTTATTCCGGTATACTTTATAAACCCTGCGTGCCAGCTCGTCCGACTCCAGGGCGTTCTCCACGCTCTTCTCCATCGATCGCATGACACGCTTGTATGCCTGCTTAAAATCAGGGTTGATCTCCTTTTTTGCCTGGCTTTGGGATTTTTCCCATATCGGCGTTTTCACGGGCCCCGGCGCTATCTTGATCACATCGATGCCGTAGCGCAACATCTCTCGCCTGAACGATTCTGTAAAGCCTTCGAGCGCGAATTTCGATGCCGTGTAGGGCGCCATAAAGGGAAAGCCAAACGAGCCCGACACCGAGCTGATATTCATGATCTTACCGGGCTTTTTGTCATAATCCGCCACAGCGCCGAGCATGGGCAGAAAGGCTTTGGTCACCCTGATCAGACCGAACAGGTTGACCTCGAACTGGCGCCGGAAATCATCAACCTCCAGGTCCGTCACCAGACCGCCGACAGCCATGCCCGCGTTATTGATAAGCAGATCAAGGCCTTCGTCGCCAAGGGTGTTTTTCACCTCTTCAGCCCCTTTTTTCACTGCTTTCTCATCCGTCACATCAAACAAGAGGGCATGAAAATTCTCACCGAAATCTTTTTTCAGACGGTCTGCATCTTCCTCTTTGCGCACACTGCCGAACACCCTGCAGCCATGGTTGAGAAATTCTTTACACAGGCTGTATCCTATGCCCGTCGATGCACCTGTAATTACTACGTTCTCCATTGATTTTTAAGTGTTTATGTTTTGTTGTCTTGAATTATGTTATTTGGATTTACGAAAATCCCCTCTCCGAATTCGGCTGTATCAATCCATGAAAAAATCATCATTTTTTCAATACGGATCTACGTCGAAGACGATCAAGGCCTGTTTGCAATCCTTTTGTTGTTTTGTAATGTTTGCCGCCAGCAACAGCTTTTTCTTGAACTCCGTCAGGTTCATCCTGCCGCGCGGTATTTTTATCATGATCTCCATCAGATAGAGGTTGCGCAGCTTGCTGATCATGGGCTCATGGGGGCCCAACACCAACTCAGGATGGATAAGCTGCCTGATCCGCTCATGCAAGGCCTTCGCCGCCTGCTCGGCACGCTCTTTCTCTTTATGTTTAATCATGATCCGGATCAACCTGTAAAACGGAGGATACTTGTATTTAAAGCGCTCTTCGACCTCCTTGTCGAAAAAAGGCTCGTAATGCAGATACGAGATGTAATGCAGCAACGGCTGCTTCACGTTGGACGTCTGGATGACGACTTCACCCGCCTTGTCCTTGCGTCCTGCCCTACCGCTCACCTGTACCACAAGCTGGTAGGTACGCTCGAAAGCGCGGAAATCCGGAAAGTGCAGCATCCTGTCCACATCGAAGACGCCCACAAGCGTAACATGGTCAAAATCAAGGCCTTTGCTCACCATCTGCGTGCCCACAAGGATGTCGATATTGCGCTCCTCAAAGTCATTGATGATCTTCTGATAACTGTATTTGCGCCGTGTCGTGTCGAGATCCATGCGCTGGATGCGCGCTTCGGGAAAGAGTATCTTGAGGTCCTCCTCCAGCTTTTCCGTGCCAAAGCCCACCGTCCGCAGCTTGGAAGACCCGCAGGCAGGACAGGTGACGGGCAGCGCCTCATGGTGACCGCAATAGTGGCAGCGCAACTGGTTGTAATGCATGTGAAAGGTAAGGCTCACGGCACAACTGTGACACTTGGGGATCCAGCCGCACTCCTCGCATGAGATATAGTGCGAATAGCCGCGGCGGTTCTGGAAAATGATCGCCTGCTCATTTTTTTCCAATACCGCACCGATCTTATCAATGAGCAAAGATGTAAAATCGCCTTTGATAGTCTTCTCACGTCGTTCTTTGGCAAGATCCGCAAAGATGATCTTCGGAAGGATGGCTTCGCCGTACCGCTCGTTGAGCTCCGCGTAACCGTATCTTTTCTCCCTCGCCAGCCAGAAGGTCTCAATTGAGGGTGTGGCCGTGCCCATGAGCACTTTGGCATTATGTATCCTGCCAAGCATCTGCGCCACATCGCGGGCATGGTAACGCGGGGCGGGCTCATACTGTTTGTATGAAAATTCATGCTCTTCGTCCACGATCACAAGGCCCAGGTTGTCAAAAGGCAGGAAGACCGAAGAGCGCACGCCAACGATGAGCGGGAAGCGGCCCTCGATAAGTCCTTTCCACACCTCAACACGCTCATTGTCGGAATATTTCGAATGATACACGCCCATACGGTCGCCGAACACCCGCTGCAGACGGGTGACGATCTGGGTGGTCAGCGCGATCTCGGGCAGCAAGTACAACACTTGCTCGCCCTGCTCCAGCAGTTCCTTGATGAACTCGATGTAAATTTCAGTCTTGCCGCTGCCCGTGATGCCGTGCAGCAACACAGTCTGATGCTTTTCGAATTGGCTCAGAATGTCCTCTTTGGCTATTTGCTGTGCTTCGGTGAGTGTGAGTTCGTAGCTTTTTTTTCCTCCTGAAAGATCGAAACGGGGCACGATGATCTGGTAGGCTTCCATCACACGGTGTTTGATGAGCGTCTTCAGTGACGATTCCGACAGCCCCCTTATCATCAGTTTCTTTTTCGGCACGCCCCTGATATTCAGTCCCCTGTCTTTGAAAACAGGTACCTCATGCAGATAGGCCAGCAGCACATCGAGCTGCTTGGGGCGCTTTTCCAGCTCATTCATCAGTACCTCGAGGTGCTCCTTGTCAAGCCAGTGCTCCGTCAGGCGAATGTAGGTCTCCTTCTTTGGCGAGTACCTGTCTTTTACCTCTTCAAAGATGAGGATAGCCTCCTTGGCGATCAGTGATTTGATGATCTTCAGATACGATTTCATTTGCAGCGTCTGCGCCACTTCGGCATAGGTCATCATATCCCTGTGCTCCAACATGCTCAACAGCAACAGTTCTTTGGCAGAAAACTCATAATCCGTTTTATGAGGATCGAATTCGGGATTGAGTTGTATCTTCGACTCACTGCTCAGCTTGAGGCCCGAAGGCATGGCGGCATTCACGACATCACCAATGGCAGCCATATAATAGTCTGAAATCCAATAAAACAGCCTGAGTTGTTGCTCGTTCATCATTGGCCGGTCATCCAGCACATCGAGGATGTATTTGGCTTCATACTCTTCGGGCGGATGTTCGTGTATCCCAGCGACAATGCCTGTGAGAATGCGTTTCTTGCCGAACTGCACCACCACACGAAAACCCGTGCCGATGCGGTCGTTCATCTCAAAGGGCACGCGATAGGTAAAGGCGCGGGGAATGGGCACGGGCAGCAATACATCCGCAAAAAGGGTCACCCTTTCTTCATGATCAACGGATGTATTAAATTCTAATTCGCTCAATTGCCGTGTATCTGTTTTAGCGCCTCTGCGACTGAATGGACAGGCAATTTACAGCTTTTATTAAAACAAACATAGATGGTCGTTTTGCCGTCGATGGCGGACCTGTCGCGCAGTAACGGCAGGGTGCCGCCAAGCTCCGAGGCGAGGATAATCTTATTGGGAATGAAGCGATTTTGCAGCTCACGGGCAACGGCAAGATGGTCGGGACCGATAACGGCGATCTCATAAAACGGCACCGTTTTCATAGCAAGGAGCGAAGCCCAGTTGGCCAGGTAGCCGGACTCATTTTTGATGAGCGGCGCCACCTTCGCCAGCATATTTTCCGCCATCATCGTCCAGTCATCCTTACCGAGCATCTGCCCGAGCAGAAAAAGGTTTTTCGCCATGGCGGAGTTGGAGGCGGGAATCACATTGTCGAAGATCTCTTTCTTTCGCGCGATCAGGTTCGCGCTGCTGTCGTCGGTGTAATAGAAAAGGCCGTCTTTCTGGTCATAAAAATGGGCTACGGCATAGCCCGTCAGCTCGGTGGCCTTGTCGAGCCATGACCGTTCGAATGTACCCTGATAAAGCGCGATGAAGGCTTCGATGACGAAGGCATAATCGTCGAGGAATCCGCGGACACCTTTTTCCCCGGTAGGGACCGTGCGCCACAGGGCATTGCCTTCAATGAGATTCTCCATGAGAAAACGGCCATTTTTCCATGCCAGATGGAGGAAGGGCTTTTCGCCAAAGGCATGCCAGGCATCCGACAATCCCCTGATCATCAGTCCGTTCCATGCTGCCAGCACCTTGTCGTCAAGGCCCGGGTGCACACGACGGGCCCTCACCCCGAAAAGCCTGCTTTTTGCCTTTTTCAATTTATCCCGAAATTCCATGGGCTCCATCCCCCGCTCTTTCGCGAAAGCATCCGCCTCCATGGTCCTGTGAAAAATGTTCTTTCCCCGCTCCCAATTGCCATCCCTGCGCACATTGAAATAATCCTTAAACCATGACGCATCGTCGCCGAGCACCTCGTCGATCTCCTCCGCGCTCCACACATAGAACTTCCCCTCCTCCCCCTCGCTGTCTGCATCGAGTGCCGAATAAAAACCATGCTCCGGGCTTGTCAATTCACGCTCTACAAAATCTACCGTTTCGTAAACGACATCCCGAAACAGCCCCTCGCCAGTCACCTGATAAGCCTGCGAATAAAGGCTGACGAGCTGCGCGTTGTCATAAAGCATCTTTTCAAAATGCGGGGCGAGCCACCGCTCATCAACCGAATAGCGCGCAAAACCTCCCCCCAACTGGTCATAGATGCCCCCGCGGGCCATCTTCCGCAGCGTGTGCATCACCTGGCCTCGAACCTCACTGTCTTGCTGAAGGTAGTCCGCCGTGAGCAAAAACTGCCATACTGACGGATTGGGAAACTTCGGTGCGCCGCGCAATCCACCGGATATCTTATCAAAACGCACCTTCATCTCAGCGGTCATGCGGCGCAGGTCATCTTTCGAAAAAACAGCTTCTCCCTCATGCAGGCCGTATTTTTCAGCCACGCCAACCGACAGGGTTCTGGCAAATTCCCCTGCCGATTCTTCCAGCTTATGCCTGTCTTCGGTGAAAGCCCTGATGATGCTTTTCAGAATGTGCATCCACTGCTGCGGCCTGAAATAGGTGCCGCCGTAAAAAGGGCGCTGATCGGGCATGGCAAACACATTGAGCGGCCATCCTCCCGGAAGGCCCATCGCCTGCACCGCCTCCATGTACACCTGATCGATGTCGGGCCGCTCCTCGCGGTCCACCTTGATGCAGACGAAGCCGTAGTTCATCACTTCGGCAATGTCCTCATTCTCAAAGGATTCATGTGCCATCACATGACACCAATGACAAGCGGAATAGCCAATTGAGATAATGATCGGCTTATCCTCATCACGGGCTTTCTGCAGCGCCTCCTCCCCCCAAGGATACCAATCGACGGGGTTGTAAGCGTGCTGCCTCAGATAGGGACTTTTCTCATGAATGAGCCTGTTGGGCTTTCGTTGTTGGGTCATACGAGCATGGATTTAAGGCGGTCGAGTTCGGGGGTGATATCGACCTTATCCTTAAACCTTTCGAGTTGCCGAATTGTTTTTCCGACGAATGCCTGATGCTCCTTGCTCTGCGGATTGAACGGCCTGTGTGCCAGCGCCTTGCGTATCTTTTCCCACTCCTTCACAAATTGTTTCGTTTCATCATCAAAATACACATCCATGAATTTTTGCCAAATATAATCAATCGCCACCTGGTTGGGGTGCAGCATGTCGTCGGCATAGAAGCGGTAATCGCGAAGCTCGTCGAGCATAATCTCATACGCGGGGAAATACTCCACACCTTCATGCTGCGACACGATCTTTTCGCATGCCAGTCGCAGGATGGACTTACTCACGGAATTTTGCTGAAAAGATTCTTTCTGATGCCTCACGGGACTCACCGTCAGTATGAACCGTGTCTCCTTGTTGACGCTCCTGATGAGGTCAAAATTCGTCTTAAATCCATGAACAACCTCCTCAACATCAAGAAAGCGACGATTGAATTTACCGGCTGGAACCTTGTGGCAATTGGCGACGATCTCTCCGGTTTCCTTCAATTCATAAACGATAGCTGTACCGAAAGTGTAGATGATCACAGAGGTGGACGACAGGCGGTCGTGCAGCTCTCTGATTTTCTCGTTGGCATTGTGCAGGAG
>WGED01000466.1 GCA_015492915.1 Cyclobacteriaceae bacterium | reverse complement strand
CTGCTTGAGATCTTCCGCCGTACCTTCAAACATGATATCTGTGATGCGGAATCCCAAAATATTATTGGCAGACTCAAAAAGTATTTTGGCTTTTTCAGATTGTTCGTATAAGTCTTTGCCCATGCCGGGGAATTGTGCTCCCTGACCGGGGAATACGTATGCTTTCATAGTTTCGTCAGATTTGTTTTGAGACCCCAAAAGTAACATTAATTGATCAAACCAGACAAAATATGCCTCAGATTCATGAGCTGAAAAACACAGGATATTTTTAATGGCGTACAACCTGCCCGTTTCCCATGATATCATTAATGAAAAAACCATGAAAAAATAACCATTTTTTCATAGGCGGGAGGTCAATGGGGGGATGGAAGGCTGAAAGCACACATAAAAAAAGAGGTCACCATCCGGCGACCTCTTTTTAAAGCTTTATGACTTTCAGGGATTTATTTTACCTCCCATGATTCGCCTCCCTTCATAAGCTCCATGATATCTCCTTCACCCTTAGTGTCGATCTCATGCTGGATCTGATCGTGCACTTCCTGATCATAGGTATCCCGTTCGATACTCTGGATCACGCCAAGCGGGCGGGGCAGGTCACTGTTGTACGTCATGTTGGCAAGGATAAACGCCAGCGTACTGTCCTGTTCGTCGTGTACGAGCAAGTCATCAACGCTGTGCTTACCGTCGGTGAGCGAAACCACCACGGGCTTAAACCCATCGAGCTTGATCCCCTTGTCTTTTTCTTTACCGAAAATGAGTGGTTTTCCATGCTCGAGCATCACGGTGTGTTCTTCCTTGTTACCCTTGCTTGTATAAATGTCAAAAGCGCCGTCATTGAAAATCACACAATTTGAGTAAATCTCAATAAAGGCAAACCCTTTGTGATTGGCAGCCCTTTCAAATAAATATTGAAGGTATTTTCTGTCTTTATCGATCCCTCTGGCCACAAATGACGCGCCACTACCCAAAGCAAGTGCGGCCGGGTTGAACGGCTCATCCAGCACGCCGAGGGGTGAAGACTTGGTGATCTGACCGCGGTGTGATGTCGGTGAGTACTGGCCTTTGGTAAGGCTATATACTTCATTGTTAAACATCAACACGTTGATATCCACATTTCTTCGGCATCCGTGAATAAAGTGATTACCACCTATACTCATGTTGTCCCCATCGCCCGTAGCCACCCAGACCGAGAGGTCAGGCCTGGCGATTTTCAAACCTGAAGCGATCGCAATGGCACGGCCGTGAATACCGTGAAATCCATAGGTATCCATGTAGTACGGAAAACGGCCTGAGCACCCGATACCCGATACAAAAACAAGTTTTTCCTTGGGTACTCCCAAATCGGGCATAAATCGCTGTATGGGCGAAAGAATAGCGTAGTTGCCGCAACCGGCACACCATCTCACATCGGCGTCGGGCTTAAAATCCTTCGGCTCGTAATGCAGCGTTTCTATATTTGGTGTTGATATGATTTCGTCTAATAAAGTTTTCATTGTACCACCTCCATTTCTGACAATAATGCGTCTATTTTTGTTTTGATCTCTGAAGTTTTAAAGGGCTGACCCTGAACTTTGTTTAGTCCGATGACCGGTTTCAGGTATTTGCCTTGCAATATGGTTTTTAGTTGCCCCATATTCATTTCCGGAACCAGGATCTTATCATATTTTTCGATAATCTCACCGAGGTTTTCCGGGAATGGGTTCATGTATCTCAGATGCACATAAGCTACCCTGGAGCCTTCCTTATTGGCGTCATCCACGGCTGTTTTGATGGCGCCGAATGAACCGCCCCATCCAATCACGAGCAGATCGGCATCCGGATCACCGGTAACTTCCGCTTTAGGGATGTCTTTGGCTATCCTTTCTATTTTTTCCTGCCTCAATTCCACCATCTTCTGATGATTCTCAGGATCCTGATTTACCTCTCCAGTTACATCTTTTTTCTCCAGCCCGCCGATGCGGTGCTCCATGCCCGGCATGCCCGGGATGGCCCATTTGCGGGCGAGTGTTTCGGGGTCTCTCTTATAT
>WGED01000465.1 GCA_015492915.1 Cyclobacteriaceae bacterium | reverse complement strand
TTCTTTTGGTTCGTTTTCTTTGGGCAAGCAAAGAAAATGAACTATAATATACTATGGCAATATCATTGACTCCGAAGAGAAACCATGAGAAAAGGATGATTTTTTCATTGATTTTATATGAAAGTGTCTTGGAAAGGCCCGGGCGCAGCACTTGAGCTAATGGAAGCCAAGGTCAATCTCCAACGCCCGTTAAGTTCTATGAAAAATCAACCGTTATTTCAATGAAAACGCCCCGGGGGATTCTCCGGGGTCGTTCTTTTTTGGTTAAATTGAGTTGATAAATTTTATTCACAGAAACATTATTTCCATGAATTTCAGACCGTTTTTTACCGTGCTTTCATTGCCTGCCATTGTTTTGTTGATGAATGCCTGCAGGAGTGAAGGTTTTAAAGAGGAAGTGCAGATAACCCATGGCGCCACTTACAATCACAACCTCGACAACAACGACAATTTTTCGCCTGATGACCGGTGGCTTGTCTATGACGTGCGCACGGACGAAGGCGGTATCGGCGGCTGTCCGCGGATTGAAAAGGTGAATGTGAAGACAGGGGAGATCGTCGAATTGTATGAGATTAAAGACAATAATCCCTGGGGCCCCGGGGTCGGGGCTGCGAGCTACAGCCATACGGAACACAAAGTGGCATTTATTCATGGGTTGAAAAATGTAACGCCCGAAAATCCCTATCAGCAATGGCGACGGTCAGGGGTCATCGTGGAGGATGCACAACCGGGAGTAGCTGTATTTATGGATGCTCGGGATGTCACTTATCCGTTTACGCCGGGAGCCCTGCGGGGGGGCACACACCGCCACGAGTGGAGCGGCGACGGGGGATGGATCGGCTACACTTACAACGACGCCATCATGAAACACCTGGAGGATTCTACGGGGCAGGTTCATAACCTCCGCACCATCGGCGTATCCAAAAAAGGCCGAAAAGTCATGGTGGATAACGACCCTGCCGGAGAGAACATTAACGGCGAATGGTTCAGCGTGCTGGTGGTGAAAGTGACGCCAGATCCCCAGTCGGGCACCGACGAGATCAGCCATGCTGCTTCCGACAGTTGGGTGGGGCGATATGGTTATAAAAAACAAGACGGTACCATGCAGCGTGCCAGAGCATTTCTGGGAAAAATAAAAGACAAAAACGGCACTGACGTGGAAGAGGTTTTTATCGTCGATATTCCTGAGGATATCACTACTCCGGGACCGGATGGTCCCCTCGAAGGCACACGGACAACGATGCCCGCTCCACCAAAAGGAGCAGTACAACGCAGGCTCACTTTCACGGCAGGCACCACGCATCCGGGATGCTCCGGCACCATCAGAAGCTCATCCGACGGTAGTCTGATCGCTTTTAAGGCCTATGACAAAAAGGGCATTTTACAGGTATTCACCATCTCACCGATAGGCGGGGAGCCTGTGCAGCAGACTTTTCATGACACTGATGTGCAAGGCAATGTGCGCTGGCATCCGGAGAAGCACCGGATATGCTATGTGTGGGACAACAGCATCATTGTCAGGGACATAGGTTCGAAAGATTTCAGCAGGATCACAAAACGTACGGACGACATACCGGGCAACCTCGTATGGTCGCACGACGGCAAAACCATCGCCTATAACAGGGATATACCCACTGGGCGGGGTAAAAAAATAAAGCAGATTTTCATTGTCGGATTATAACCTAAAACTCATGAAATTCACCAAGCATACACTGTTACTCCATGGAATAATAGCCATTTTTTCATGCATTCCGCCGGCGGGGGCGCAAAGCGCTGATGAGCCGTTTACGGATTTTACCAATGCCACTATCTACGTGCCTGCGCAAAGCAGGAAAGACCTGAAAAAGGTGGTGAAAGTGTTGCAGGAAGAGGTACAAAAACGAACGGGTGTTTTATGGGAAATGTCCAAAAAAATAGGGGAAGACGACGGGCCTAGGGTGGTCATTGTATTGGAAAAGGATTTTGCGAAGTTGCCCCTTGAAATGCAGATGCAGATCAGTGAGCTGACTGAACCGGCGGCTGAGGGCTACCGGCTGCTTGTGAACAGACATGAAAAAACCGTGATTATTACCGGCCGGGACAGGCGAGGGGCATTGTACGGTGTGGGCTGGCTCCTGCGAAAGATGGAGATGCGGAATGGCAGTGCGCTGGTCCCTGCAGATATGAAACTGTCATCCTCACCGAAGTATGCCATCCGCGGTCATCAGCTCGGGTACCGCCCGAAGACCAACGCCTATGATGCATGGACTCCCGAGCAGTTCGATCAGTACATCCGTGAACTGGCCCTGTTTGGTGCCAACAGCATTGAGATCATGCCGCCGCGCACCGATGACGATTTCACCAGCAGGCATATGAAGCTGCCTGCCATCGAGATGATCGCACATCAGTCGGCCTCGTGCGATGCTTACGATCTCGATGTGTGGATGTGGTATCCGAACATGGGCGAAGACTATGTTACGCCGGATTCTGTCGAAAAAGAACTGGCCGAGCGTGCGGAAGTGTTTGCCAAAGTGCCGCGGCTCGATCATCTGTTTGTGCCCGGCGGCGACCCTGGCGACCTGGAGCCGGACATCCTGTTTGCCTGGCTGCAGCGCGTGGCGGTGGTGTTGCACAAACACCACCCGAAGGCAAAAATCTGGGTTTCTCCGCAGGTTTTCCGCCCGACGAAAGCATGGCTCGACACCTTTTTTATGCATGTAAATGAAAAGTACGATTGGTTTGGCGGCGTGGTATTCGGGCCGTGGGTCAAGATACCCATCGACGAGATAAGAAGGATCACAGACCCATCCATCCCCATCCGCCGGTATCCCGACATCACGCACAGCTTAAGCAGTCAGTATCCCGTGCCCCACTGGGACCTCGCCTGGGCTATCACCCTTGGCAGGGAGTGCATCAACCCCCGTCCGGAGGATGAAAAAGCCATACACAATGCGCTGGCGCATTATGCCAACGGCAGCCTGAGCTACTCCGAAGGCACCAACGATGACGTCAACAAATTTATCTGGAGCGACCAGGACTGGGATCCGCGCACCCCGGTCATTGAGACACTGCGCGATTATGCCCGTTTTTTCATAGGGCCTGACTACACCGAGGATGTCGCGCAGGGACTGATGGCGCTGGAGCGCAACCTGCGGGGCCCGTTGCTGGTGAATGAGCAGGTGCCGGTCACGCTGGCGCAATGGCAGGCGATGGAGCAGAAAGCATCGCCGGAGGTACTGTCGAACTTCCGTTTTCAGGAAGGATTGATTCGTGCATATTTTGATGCCTATCAGCAAAAAAGGCTCGTTTTTGAGACGATACTCGAGCAACGCGCCAAAGAGCTGCTGGCGGATCATGAGAAATCCGGCATTGACCAGGCTGTGAAAGGATGCAGGGCGACACTTGCCCGGGCATGGGAAAGGGGTGTATTTCCCGGTCTGAAGGCCAGGTGTGAAACGCTGGCTGACAGCCTGTATCACAGCATCGGCGCGCAACTGACCGTAAAGCGGCACGGCGCCATGAGC
>WGED01000464.1 GCA_015492915.1 Cyclobacteriaceae bacterium | reverse complement strand
TACCGAAGCCTATCGGTTGGCCGGAGAGATTGACTATCTCATCAAAATCACTGTGCCATCAATTGATGTCTATGATGCGGTCTATCGGCGGCTGATAGAAAAGCTCGACTTTTCCGATGTCACCGCCTCGATCTCCATGGAGGAGATAAAAAACACAACAGCCCTGCCGCTTGATTATGCGTGATGCCAGAAATGATTCCTGTTACTTTTTTTCCGTTCTTTCCACGCGTTTAAAGCGGCTGTAATCAATCGGATTGTTGGAAAAATAGTCCGCTATATTCTTTTCTACCGTAGATATGTCTTCTTGCGCCGCATAACATTCCTGCAACAGGTCTTGCTTTGCCTGCGTCACATCCTCACGGCTGCGATATTTGAGCATGACATAAAGATGGCTCAACGTATATCCGTCAAGATTGACCCCCAGCGCTCTTTGGCGAGGTAGAGAATATTCGTCTGTTAAACGCAGAACCGTTTCATGAGGGGATTCAGGATGATATTCCTTAAATCTGAGAGCATAAAACCAGCCATACTCATCGCTTAACTTTATCTCACCTTTTATCAGAATATTCATGCAATAAGAAGCCAATGTAGCAGCAATTTCATTATACATTCTCTTTCGAGCCGGTAAAAATTCACCTGCATTTCCCTCAGATAAACTTTGCAAAATATGAAATATTTCATGGCCCAAAATGACTTCGGGAAAGGCCGCTTCCAATATATCCAATCTTTTTATGGGCAACAGCGCCTCAAGAACCAGCTCCTTATTGTCACTATAGTCCTGCCATGGCTGCACATAGCGGGCGTTTTGATCCACCAGATAATAATTTATCCGGAATTTGGAGATTTGCGGATAAAGTATCGCAATGATCTGGAATATGTTTCCCTGAAATACTCACATATATCTGCGCTTGGAATAGAAGATTCATCTCTGATCAGGTTTGTTTTATAAATCGCAATCTCTACTCTTTTTCCTGCCCCTGATTCACACAGCAATCCCTGCGGTCTAGCCTTAACTCCCCTTGGGCTGTATTTTGTCACCAGCCTGTAGAGAAGCTGTCCATCCTCACTTTGATCAAGCCCCACCAGATACAACGTCCTTCCCTCGCCGGGATGAGCTGTTCTTGCCTTCACATAAATAACATCATCAAGTGTGGAACAGCCGCCGAGCAGAAGCCCGGCGACCAAAAGAAGGACATACAAAGAATATTTCATCCATCACCCTTTTATTCACCAGCACATAAAAAAGAGCTGTCGCACTTGGGGGAGCCCCCCAGTATCACATCGCATTGAACAAAAGATTCATGCGTAGTAATGGATTGCAAGATTATTTTTTCATTCTTATATAATCCCAGTTGATATCATTTTGGGTGAAAAACTCTTCTAGATTGCGCGCCATCACTGTCATATCATTTTGCACAGCGTGACATTCATCTAAAAGAGCGGCCTTAACCGCATCCGCAACCCCGGGACGCATAAAATATTTATATCTCACATAGAGATTGCCCAGCGTATAGCTCAAGTTTTTCCCTCGCGCACGCTCTTTTGGCGAGGCGGTTTCTTCTGTCAAGCGCATGACGACTTCATAGGGCGTTTCGGGAAAATATTCCTCAAACAGATAGGGATTGTACCAAGCATAGTCCCGACTTAATGACAGGCTGTCATTTATCAGGCTATTCATGCAATACATTTGCAAAATACCGGCGATTTCTTCATAGGCCGAATGCCTTGCTGGGCGCACATATCCATCCCAGTTTTCAACAAGACCCCGCCAAATATGTAATATTTCATGGGAAAGAAGTAATTCTGTATAAATTCCTTTCAAATTATTGCGTTTTCTTGTTCCAAGCACAAGCTCAAGAGTGAGCGCTTCCTCTTCAGAGAACATCTGCCAACGCTGTTTATATTCAACGCTATTGTCGGCTAATATTATACTAATTGAGAATCTATCAAATTGAGTAAAAAGTGCAGGTAGAGATTTTGATAGAGTATCAAAGAAATGATCGCAAACCTCACCTACTGAGACGTTAGGATTCTTACGCGGAGTATCTGACAGATAAACAAAAACCGTAACGGGCTTACCAACACCCTTCTTGCAAAGCAACGCTCCCTTATTTAGTGTTTTCCGGGGAACTCCAATAATCGAAGTCAGTCGATAGTACTCTGAATTATCTTCACCCCTCTTATAACCAACCATATATCTGGTAATGCCTTCTTCCGCTTGAGGGGTTATTCCACGAACATAAGCAAGATCATCCAGCGTAGAACAGCCGCCGAGCACAAGCCCGGCGACCAGAAGAAGGACATACAAAGAATATTTCATCCACTATCCTTTTATTCCCCATCACATAAAAAAGCTGTGGCACTTGGAGGAGCCCCCGGTATCATGTCACATTGGACGAAAGATTCCATGCGCATATCCAATGGGGCTCCATTGTAATTAACCATAGAATTCATTTGAACATAGCCATAACCTGCGCCGAAGGCAATTGGCACATCAGCAATGACCTCTCCAACGTTTGTTGGCAGATTATCAATCCAATCATTTATACCGTAAGAGTTGGTAAACGCGATATTTTGACCTACTCTGCTCCAGTTTGCTTCATAGGAAGCAATAACCGACCCTTGTAAATCTGTAGCGGTCAAATATGCTATTCCCGAACTTGAAGCGACCATGTTATTCCCGCTCACCGTCATGGTTAAATCGCTAGAATCAAAACCAGATAGCCAAGCCGTATCGGCGGGTTGGGACGAAGCGGCACCGCATGCGCTTGCCGAAGTCAGACAAAAGCTTTTATTTGAAACCACTTTTTTGTATCCATAGGGATTGGGAAGAGGCTGCTCCACGCACCCGGGAATTGCAGGGTTCATGTTGCATTCTGGAATTGTTGGAGGTGGAGGATCTGGCTGTTGCACCTTAAGTTTACACCCGGATACACCAACCAGCAATAATGTAAATAC
>WGED01000463.1 GCA_015492915.1 Cyclobacteriaceae bacterium | reverse complement strand
TTTTAAGCTTCCCGGCATTTTTTATTCTGATTTTCTCTTTCGAGGAAGTGCTGTTTGATTGCGCCAACAACTCTTCAACACCCAGAAGTTTAAGGTATTGATACGCTTTGACAACACCAGACTGCCTCCAGTTTTCGTGAAAAATTTTTGCCTTTTCGGATACTTTATCACTCACGAGACCGGGTTGTTGTGAAAGTCCTGGGCTACATCTGGCCCAGCTACAATCAATCAGTTGACCGTTGGACAGGCGTTGTAGCGCATCATAAAAGGCCTCTTCCAGCCGGGCGTAGGAGACACCAAGAACTTTCGGGATAAGTATGAGATCATTGGCCGCATCTACATTACCCAGAATTGAGGCTGAAGCTAACAACACGAGCGCATCATATTCTCTGCCTGCATTATTTCCTTCACCATGTAAAAAATAATGGCCCAGCCATAACAGCGCACTGGAATTACCGCTTTGTGCAGAAAGCGTATACCAATGAATGAGCTGATCTTGGGATGGAGGATTTATAAGAGGCCGACTTTCCCCCATTTTTGCGAGTACGCCATAAGCACTGTTGACACCCTCTTCCGCAAGCTCTTCGATGACGGAAAATTTTACCTGTTCCAGCTGACGCTCTTTTGCTGTGTACTGCTTTAATACTTGTCCCGCAGGCGTCATGCCAGAATATACCAGCATGGATAAAACCAACATCAGAAAATTGTATCTCATGGGCTCACCGGCTGCCGGGGCATATGGCTGGCTTCAGAAGCCGGCGTAGCGCCATTATTTTGATGCCATAAATTTTCTGCGAAGGGTGCAAGTTCGCCGCCAAAGAATATGGGGCCGGAATTATAAAATTTATTATTTTTTACTGTGACTACACCCTTGTTTTTAGCCGTCATTGCAGCATGCAGGTTACTGTCAAATTGATTTCCCTCGTACAGAGCAGAAGCTGATTTATGGTAAGGATCTAACTTGAAATTTCTGGTTTCAAGTTTGTCAATATCGACAACAGCTGTTTCTGCCCCGGAATTACCATTCCTGAAAATAAAATTATTCTTTGTATTTATATGATCACTATTACGCACATAAATTCCATTACGCACATTTCGGGCGGTTATGTTATCCACGACAAAATTGTTGTCACTTTCAAATACAGCGATCCCATCACCTTCATTACCGATGGTCAGGTTGGAATATACCAGAGTGTTACTACAATTCCGGTCGAGCATGATACCGGAGCCTTTGTTGGAAAAACTTAGATTTTCTGCAATGGTGCTATTATTTACCTCGCGTGAAATAATAATACCGTGAGCCTGTCGGGCATTATAAGTAAGGTTTCTGGCAATGATAAGGCGTTCAGAATAGTCATGAGGATCTATATTATAGATAACGTTGTCGTAATACACATTGCCCAGCAATATCACATCTTCTGCCTGGTTACTGTAAAAACCAAAGAAATTATTAGTGAAAGTATTCCCAATGAGCCAACCGGCTGGTTTGGCTCGCGCACGAATATATCCATGCAACCGGTGCGTAACAACAAAAGGCCGTTTGGATATTGACAAACCGAAAGTACCTCTCTTTCCTTTATACCCCAAACCACTGACCCTGGAATTGGCCATGTATATTTGCGAACCTTCATTCATAAGAATATAGGGCCGGGGAGTTTGTCGACCGTAAAGTAGCAACTCATTGGCCGGAACTTCTTCTCTTTCCCCCTCATTTCCTGCACGCTCATCCCACGAAGTAATGACTGCATCAGCAATAAACAATTGGCCATCAGCTACCAGGAATACACCATGAAGCAATGATAAACGTATTGTGGCATCACTAATCACCAGACTTGCAGTGGAGGTAACATAAACAGGTTGACGAAAAAGATAGGTATCATCCTTTGTTTTTTCAATAACACTGTCGTCATCAATCAAACGGTGAAGATCCGCAACACTGTATACACCATTAGCAACTACGATGGTTTTAGGGCGGGTAATCCCTTGAGCCTGCCAGACTTCTTGCATTTCTTGAATATTCTGACTGCCAATAAAATACAGCCGGGCAGATAACAATGACTCCACATCAGAACCATACATTTTTTTTGGGATACGCCGCCTGACAGCTTCAACAGTATATTGAGACCAGTCCATATCCTGATAATCTGACAACATTGTTTTCAGCTTGCCTGCATGATTTGTCTGTTGCGCAGAAACAAGGCTGACCACAAATAACATAATGACCACAACAAAAACGCTGGTAAAAACCTTGATTTTATTGTTATTTGCTAAACACTTTGGTTTCACTACTGATTCCAGGGCTATCATTTCGCAAAAGGAGAAGAGAAAGTATCAATCCTTACAGTAGCTGCTGCGCCCAAACTTTTTACGTCCAGCGGTTCCTCTGTCTCTATCAATACATCCACATAACCGATAGGATTAATGGGCGTATTGGCAAGCGGTGCAGCATGTTGTTTTTCTATGGACTCACTGACGACAACATCTTTGACATAGCCCTTTTTAATATTGCCATTGGCAAGGCGAATTTCAGCAGGCTGGTTTACCGAGATTTTTTTCACGTATTCGTAACTTACTTTTGCATTAATATACAATCGTGCATCGCTGGGGAGCAATGTCATAATAGGTTCGCCCCGATCTATAAATTGCTTATCCAAAACATGGAGGGCTAGAATGGTGCAATCACACGGGCTTTCAATACTGTTACTTCCGCCGCCGATTAATTTGGTCATCGCAATGACGGCCCCATTATTAACGCTGGAATTTTTGTCGCTTGCCAGAGAATGAAAATAACTGGCTTGGGGCGCCCGTATCACCACTACGGGAGCATCCACAGTAGCGGAAAGGCTTTCTACAACATAAATGCGTTGATATAACGTATAGGTGATGAACAGCAGTAACGTAGCAATGAGCACCAACAATGCAAGATACCCCAATATTTGCCTTGTTCTTTGCCATAACTTTTTGCCCGCTGGCGGGCTCTTCGTCTTATCGCTACGCTTCTCTGTATAATTGTCCCGTCGCAGCACATTAATCAGATCTCCGTTGCTGACAGCCTCCCCAGCCAGGTATGCATTAATCACATAATAAAGCAACGATAGCCGCGAAGGTGAAAAGTTCACAAACCGGCAACCAGAGATAGATTTACCCAGATTGTGCCAAACGACCTCAAACTCGATATCTACACTGGACTCAAAGTCCATGAAATCAAACAGTAACTTTCCTTTATTCGATTGTTTAAACGTTACCGTTTCCGGCAGATGCCTGATTGAAAACCCGGAAACCGACCAATTATCTATCGCGTATTTCCGGCCTGCCAAAACAAGATTGACGGGAATCTGATAGCGCGCATGTTGTCGTGACTGTTCAGCTTCATGAGTTATTTGAGTAGACATGGTTATATACTTTCTTTAGCGTTGTTCTTGTCAGTGGAAAAATTCCAAAGCTGTTATTTACTTCGTCACACAAGGTTTTTTATATCGCCCTGCTCAACTGATTGCCAACCGCCAGCACATATTGATAAATATCACCTACGTTGAATACGCCAGTGATAAAAGTAATACTGGTAACAAACAAAATTAAATATGCTGCCAAAGATACATTAGAGCTTGATTGCTGATACCAGCGGTCAAATTTATTTCCGCCCTGTGCCAACGTGGTCTTTTGGCGCGTCCACTTTTGTTTACTGAGATGATTGAGCACATAAATCTTTACCAAAGAACCATAGATCTGGTTGAAATAAATCAGAAATGGCCAAGTAATGCTGATTTTCTTGCGTGATGACAACAACATCAACGCCTGAGCGTAACGTGTGAAAGCAATCCACCAAACATATAAAAGCAAGAGCGCCGCACCAAATTTGCTGGCGCCAATAATTGCGGCAAAAAAACCAAAGAGTGATGTCCACATGGAGAGGCGCTGGTCCAGCAAATTCCACCATACGAAGGTTCCCATGGTTTTACGCGGCACCTTAAGCGCCCGGCTATTGGTTCGCAGCATATTGCCGAACCAACGCCGCATCAGCGTATTGGCTCCAATAAAAAAATTCGGATGGGGTGGTTCTTCAATGGTAATGACCTGTACATCTGGTACGTACCACATCTGCCAGCCATTCTTCAGCAGGTGATACCATGAAGACTTATCATCTCCCGTCAGAAAACGGAACCGGCCAAGCCGCCAGTGATCAATATGGTCATGCTGCACTCCGCTGATAAAACCCGCATCGCTGACCAGACTGGCGCGAAACATGGACATACGCCCCGTCAGCGTTAATACACGGCGGGACAATCCCATGGAGGACATATAAACATGGCGCTGGGCAAAGCGCATACTATACCAACGCCGGTAAATACTGGTGACAAAATCATCGCCAAGCAAATTGCACACCTCATCCGTCGTCAATGCGCCCAACTTCGGATTCAAAGCGAAAAGACGCGCACAAGCCAACGTGGAACCGGGAGTCAGAATGGAATCTCCATCAATAACTGAAGCAACCGCCGTGCTTTTATCCACTGGCGAACTGGCAATGGCGCGAAACCCGGCTGCCAATGCATCACGCTTACCCGTACCGGAAATACGCACTATCTTTAATTTAACCCGGGAAGGCGGTGTGTGCGCATGAAAAATGGTTTTAATGAGCTTTTCCTCACTCACCTCAACAATGGATACCACGATAGTTACGGGTAAACTACAGCAGATCGCCTCTCTGAAGGCTTCCCGGTAAACCTGGGCAGTAACATCCGTACCGATACGAAATGTTGTCAACAGAAAAAACACATGCGATGGGTCCGCCGCCGCGCCCATTTCTATAGTCTGACGCCGCCATCTGGGAAAAACCACCTTTCGAAATATAAGCGAACGGGTGAAATGAGTAATTGCCCAACTGTAGCGCCAAATAGCAATAACACCCAGGGCAAAAACAAACTGTGCCGCTGCCGGATCAAAATAATATGTGGGCAAGTGCAAAGCTGCGACGACTAAAAGTAGAAAATAAATGAAATATCCTGTCATGCCTAGTATTTATCCATGGGGTAATCTCAGGCTCTGCCATAACACCAACATTTTTTCAATGTGACATCCCGGGCTCAAGACTCCTGTCATATTTTTTCGCAAGGTAAAAAAACAGCCGTCACGATGGAAAAACAAGCCTTGCTTAAAAACACCTGCGGTTGATGCCTTGAATGCTGAACCCGACAATATCAC
>WGED01000462.1 GCA_015492915.1 Cyclobacteriaceae bacterium | reverse complement strand
GTATAAGAGACAGTTGAATAGTGGTGAGAAATGCTAAATTTGCGGCTTGATATTAAATCCTATATCCATGAGAAAAGCAATAATAAAAACGAACAGGGGCGATATGAAAGTATTGTTTTATGAAGACGACGCCCCGAACACTGTTGAGAATTTTGTGAAGCTGGCAAAAAGCGGCTTTTATGACAATCTGACCTGGCACCGGGTCATACCTAATTTTGTTATACAGGGTGGTTGTCCACGCGGCGACGGCACCGGTGGTCCCGGTTATACAATCGATTGCGAACTGGATGGCGACAACCAGTATCATGACCGTGGGGTGCTCTCCATGGCACATGCAGGCAGAAACACGGGTGGTTCGCAGTTTTTTATTTGCCATAACAGGGAAAACACAAAACATCTCGACAGGCAGCATACCGTATTCGGCAAGGTATATGAAGGCCTTGATGTGCTTGATGCTATCCGTCAGGGTGATGTTATTGTGACTATTGATATCGTTGATGAAGTCTAAAAAATCAAATAAAACGCTTCTTATCTTTGAGGGAGTTTAATGATACGGTTAGGGGGCGGGGTATTACATCCCTCAGAAAATAAGCTTTGAAAATTTACTTACGGCGAATCAACTTTAATTGTCGCTCTTTTTCTGCCATTATCCCCTGGTCAAAATACTTATTGTAAAGCACCATATAATCCAGATCCTCAGACCATTCAACTTTATAACCTAATGAATAATGGTAATTGTACAGCACCAGACTATCACCGTCAATCACCTTATACCGCCACTTATTATCATCGTTTACATTCACATAATTCATGTGAGGCCATTCAAACAACAAATCTTTATAAAATACAATATATCCCCACTCATTACTTGGTTCCAGTACATCGAACACATCCCAAGTACCTACAATATACTTCTCTAACGTATTCAATGCTGGTTCTTCATCAGACTTCATGCAGGAAAAAACATTGATTAAAGAAAACAAAAGGATGGCTGCAACGAGATAAAATAAATATTCCATTTTTTACAAAAATTAAACCCAAAATTCTCAATAGAATTTCGTAATGAGAGGTTAAAATACAACTTGTCCCGCCAAGGCGGGAAGAAAATCAGCACGTTTGATGAGGATGCATAATGCACTTTTATGGTGACGAATCAAACGTGTACGAAGTGTCTGATTTTAAAGTAGTTTAAGCCCAGAATAGAAAGGTTGTTGAGAATTTTGGGTTAAAAATCAGTGGTTGTATGAATTCATCCACAATTTTATCCCAAGCATATTTATTTCTATCATGATGTTTTGCCCATTGAATCTACAAAAGACCCTTTCTCTCACTCCTTACTGCTTCTTTTCTCCCTGAATTTTTATATAAATAAGATTATCCGCCTTAATGCAATAATTCTTCAAAATACATGAATTTTCATCTATTTTCAACCTGAACACAGACACAAGGCATCCGGTCACAAACACACTATTTTATCAGAATATTACAATTCCTTGTCTGAAAAATTCTAAATGCGAGAGTGATATGGCTGACAATTCCCTGACTGAGCCCGAAAACGTACTTTTTGATCGAAAACTTTACATTCTTTTGTCCCTCTCCTCTTTTCACTAATCGATTTTCTTTTCATCAATACACCATACCCTTTATACCTCCCTGTAATCCTTCCCTCCGGTGCCATTGGTGCCGTTTGAGGTATTTATAGGTAAATTCAATAGAACTTTGCACTAAAAGAGGTCGTTTTTTCCGGCATCCCGACTTAGCCGATAAGGTCTCTTGCAAAATTTAAAGGTTTGTCCATGATGAAAAAGTTGATATTTATCCTTGCATTTTTATTGGCTGTCTGGTTTTCCGGCAATGGGGCATACGCCCAATGCACAAGTGCAGACATTATGGAGCCGGGATTCAACTTCATCACCAGCAGCCGTGGTTGTGCACCGTTCACTGTCGAAATCCAAACTCTTTACCTTAATTCAACACCGGGCACGATTTACCATGTGGATTGGGGCGACGGTAGTCCAGTACAGGTTTATACCCAGGTGAATCCGTATCCGAACGGCCCGATTATCTCACATGAATACCTGAACTCTCCCACCGATTGCGGATATCAGGTGATTATTGAGGTAGAAAATGCCTGCAACCCGTTAGGCAGCGTGGTTCTTGAGCCGATAAATGTGATTGTGTGGACTGATGATGATGTCTCGGCTGATCCTGACGTGTACCGGGTATGCCAGGGTTTTGCCTCCAGTATAAGTTTTACTGATGACAGCAACTGGAATTGTTTCCCCAGAGCAGACCAGCGCGAAAATTCAGATCCGCGATGGATACAGTGGATTTACGGCCGTGCAACAAATGCCAACAGAATCTCCGGCGTCCGCGTGGACGGGGTACTGCCGGGAGCATATCCCTATTATGATCCCTCTCTGGGTATGGATCCGTTTTATCCGGATACTACCGGAGGCAGCATGAGTCTGAATATCCAGATACCGGCCACAGGCCCGGGTGATATTGGGAAGGACTTTTATGTAACGCTCAACAACTGGAATACCTGCAACGCTTACGATGAAGACCTCACGAACGGCCCTCTGAATCCCATAACTCCCGGAGGGGATAATCCTCCAAGAGTTCAGGAATCCCGAATCGTGATCGTCGATACCCCCACACCGGATTTTGTGACCAGAAAAGACAATGCTTCTAACCCCATAACATGGGATTTCTGTATAAATGATGTGATTTACTTCGATAACGCTTCCATTGGACCCGGTGGGTCATCGCTCGCATATACATGGGAATTTTACGATGGCCCCAGTTCAACAGATATTTTACTTGCTACAAGGAATGAAGCCAACCCTTTGTTCTCTTATTCGACAGGTGGACAAAAGCTGGTACGGCTCATCGTAGGGGATATCAATGCGGTAGGCGGTTGCAATGCAATGGTCGAAAAAGTTGTCAATATAACGCCAACATCTATTGCACAGATCAGTGCTTCGGAAACTAAATTCTGCAAAGACCCCGGCGCAGCAGACGTTTTTACGGTAATATTCAATGATGTTTCCATAGGCTCAACCGTTAACACAGAGTGGCGATGGGAATTTTATGATGAAAATAATAATATTACCATGACCGTGCCGAATTCCGGATATTCCACTGCTGCTCCCTCTCCCATCAATTACGATTATTCGAACCCCGGAGTATATCGTGTAGTGCTGATAACCCGCGACATCATCACTAAATGTGATACGAGAGATGAAGTGAATATAGTAGTGTACAATAATCCGGAGCCTTCATTCATTGCTGACCCCGTTTGCGATGGAAATGCCACAATTCTCATAGATAAAACTACCCTCCAGCCGATCAAGAATTCAGAGGTAAATAAATGGGAATGGGACTTTGATTATAATGGTGTTACTTTTGGCGCCGATACTGTTTTCAACACTAGCCGGCCGGACTCATTATATAAAACATTTCCCTGGGGCAAACATTATATAGCTCTGAAAACCACAAATGACCAAAATGGCTGCTTTGCTATTTATGCTGACAGTATTGAGGTATACCAGAATCCCGTGGCTTCCTTTACTAAGGATGTTATTGAAGGGTGCAGTCCCTTATCTGTAAATCTTGAAAATACCTCTGTTTCCATACAACCGGTACCTATCGATAAATATGTATGGAATATTGACTATGG
>WGED01000461.1 GCA_015492915.1 Cyclobacteriaceae bacterium | reverse complement strand
GTATTTTAAGCCCTCATCACGAAATCCTGGTGAGAATTTTGGGTTTTAAGAATATGTACGAATAAAAAAATCAGACCAATCTGTACTACGCGGCCGGGAATATAACCATTGAATACAAAGGATTCGCCCCAAATAAGCTACCATAATATTTTATTTGTTGAATAAAACCACTCCCTCCACATATATTCAAAATTTTTCATTATTTTTTGTTTATTGTTTAGAATATTTAAACAGATGTATTACTTTCGTGCCTGATTTTCAATAAATAGGTGGTATTATAAAAAATTTAATAAGAGGATATTTTAGAATTCAACATTTAACCAAAATAAGATTATGTGCGGAATAGTAGGAGTTTTTGACCTGAAGGTGGATTCGCAGAAGCTGAGGCCTCAGGTGTTGGAAATGTCAAAGAAACTACGTCACAGGGGGCCGGACTGGTCCGGTATTTATACAGGTGATAAGGCTTTGCTGGCCCATGAGCGACTATCGATCGTGGATGTACAATCGGGCAAGCAACCTTTGTACAGTGATGATAAAAAGGTGATCCTCGCCGTAAATGGTGAGATATACAATCACCAGGACCTGAGAAAAACACTGAACGGCTCATACAACTTCGCCACACAATCTGACTGTGAAGTAATCCTTCCTCTTTATATAAAAAAAGGCATTGATTTCATTGAAGACCTCAACGGTATTTTTGCCTTCGCTCTTTACGACGAAGAAAAAGACTTTTACCTCATAGTCCGTGATCACATAGGCATCATCCCACTATACATGGGCTGGGATCAATACGGCAACTTTTATGTGGCCTCTGAACTGAAAGCCCTTGAGGGATATTGCAACAAAATCCGGGAATTCCTGCCCGGCCACTACATGACAAGCGATAAACCGGGCGAGTTGATCCGATGGTATAAACGGGACTGGGAAGAATATAAAAATGTGCAGGACAATGAAACTGACCTCAGCAAATTACGTGAAGCACTTGAACAAGCGGTGCACCGCCAACTGATGTCGGACGTGCCGTACGGCGTGTTGCTTTCCGGTGGTCTCGATTCATCTGTTATTTCGGCTATAGCCAAAAAATTTGCACCAAAGCGGGTTGAGACACAGGACAAAGCTGCCGCATGGTGGCCGCAACTTCATTCCTTTGCCGTTGGCCTCGAAGGTTCTCCCGATCTCGCAGCAGCGCGCAAAGTAGCCGATCATATCGGTACCGTACATCACGAAATCCACTTTACGGTACAGGAAGGGCTCGACGCCATCCGCGACGTGATCTATCATCTCGAAACTTATGATGTTACTACCGTCAGGGCCTCTACACCGATGTACCTGATGGCGAGGGTTATCAAATCGATGGGCGTGAAGATGGTGCTCTCCGGCGAGGGTGCCGATGAGCTGTTCGGCGGGTATCTCTATTTCCATAAAGCACCCGATGCTCAGGCCTTCCATGAGGAAACCATCAGAAAATTGAGTAAGCTTCATATGTACGATTGTCTGCGGGCCAACAAGTCGCTCGCGGCATGGGGTGTGGAAGGACGTGTGCCATTCCTCGACAAGGAATTCATCGACGTGGCTATGCGTCTCAATCCCGAGGATAAGCTCATCCGGAACGGGAGGATAGAAAAATGGGTAGTTCGCAAAGCATTTGAGGATTATTTGCCAAAAGAAGTTGCATGGAGGCAAAAGGAACAGTTCTCCGACGGTGTGGGCTACAACTGGATCGATACACTCAAGGAGCTGACAAACGAGATGGTGTCGGATGAGGAGCTCGAAAATGCCAAATACCGCTTTCCGATCAATCCGCCCATGACAAAAGAGGAATATTATTACAGGACAATCTTCTCGGAGCACTTCCCCTCCGACTCTGCCGCGGCATGCGTGCCGTCGGTACCATCGGTGGCATGCAGCACACCCGAAGCGCTGGCCTGGGACGAGAGCCTTAAAAATGCCAATGACCCCTCAGGACGAGCTGTTAAAAACGTGCATATTCAGAGTTATTGAGAAAATAGCCATTTTTTCATGATCAGGGCCTGCCCGACCCTGGCCGCTGATTCGTTCATGGAAAATCATTAATTTTTCATGAACTTTGTTAGGCTGACGGATGATGTTTCTCTAAGCAAAAGAATTATTCAGTCCGGTTTTCTGTAATAAGCGATAGTACTTTTCAAAGCCTCTTCGCGCGAATACCTCGGATAGAATCCTATATCTTGCTCGGCTTTTTTGCTAGCAAAAATATAATCGGTACACGTATAAGTGACCGCGAATCTGCTGAAGTTTGGGTTGTATTTTTTAATGGGACGCAGGATCCGGGCGATTCCTTCGGACAGACTTCCAATCGCATAGGCCAATCCCCGTGGCAGCCACAAATTGCGTGGAAAGATCTTGTATCCGGCTCCCTTAACGATCTCGTCAAAAAATTGGAAGAAATTGGCCGGCTCCCCATCGGTGATGAAATAAATCTGGCCTATGGCATTTTCATTGTTTTCCCATAAGGCTTTGGCGGCCAGCACATGGGCAAAAGCCATATTGCCGACGTACACATGCTGGCATCTTGACCGGCCATTACCCAAACGGACATAAAACCCCTTTCTGGCCATGTCGATCAGCGGTTCGATATGGTACGGATCCCCCTCACCGTAGATATCCGCGGGGCGAAGGATGATGGTGTACAGCCCCTCCCGGCCGGCACTGGTTACAGCCTGTTCCGCCAGCTTTTTGGACTCACAATAAACGGTGGGATGGGTGTCGGGGTAAGGCTGACGCTCGTCAATATCCACCAAAGGCTTGCCTGTAAAAACGGCATCCAGCGAGCTGGTATATACCAAATACCTGATGCTGTGCTCCTTACAAACCTCGATGACATTGCGCGTGCCTCCGGCATTGACGTCCAATACCGCTTTTTCGGGCTGCGTGCCCCAGTCGATGATTGCCGCTGAATGGATCACCAGATCGATGCCCTCACAAGCCGCCGACAACCTTTCCCTGTCAAGGATGTCTCCCTGAATAAATTCAACTTGTCCGCCCTGGTCATCTTTGCTATCCTTCAGGTCAAAAACCCTGACAAGATCGACCTCCAGTGGAGAATCTCCCGAAAGCAGCTCTTTCACGATCCGCTTTCCCAAAAAACCCTCTCCTCCCGTAACCAGAATTTTGGGCTTGCCGGCTGTCTGTATGGAATCCGTCATTTTGTGTATTTTGCATAGAAAAAGGAGCGTAAAATTATCATATTCTCATAAACCATTATGATAAAACAAATATATTTGATCAGGGGCGATAAAGAGGAATCCTATGCGGACTTCCGAAGCAGGATAGAAAACTATGCGGCCGAAACAACAAAGCACAAAGACATCAGCAAGCTGAGCTATACCATCACGATTGATGCTCCTCCCACCATCTCTGTCATACCATTTAAAAAGAAAAAGATCGCTGTTCTCTCTGTGTGGAAACGTGAAGCCGGTTTTATTGAGGATTTCATGAAAAAACAGGGTTTTTGCGGCGCTTATACGGTGACGGAGGCACTGCCGGTTTCCTATGCCAAAGACCGGCCCGATTGCGTTATAACGCCCGGCATCTGCCTGCTGACACTGTTCAGAAAAAAGAAAAGTATTGACCGGGCCACTTTCCTTGACCGCTGGCACAACAGCCACACCCCGCTTTCCATAAAATACCATCCGCTCTGGCATTACAGCCGGAATGTCGTAGAGCGGATTATCCCTGAAACAGCGGAACCCTGGGAAGGAATTGTGGAGGAGCACATGCGTACCAGGCAGGAACTTTTGAATCCTTTCATTTTTTTCGGCAATCCATTGGTTATCATTCCACGGATGATAAAGGTTTATACGGACACCAAATCATTTATCGATTACCCCACCATGGAACCTTACCTCATGAAAGAATTCATTGTAAAATCATAGCACAGGGGGCTCTCAAGCTTTGTTTCGCCTGCTCATGCGATGGCAAGATTCCTGCCTCCAATCGAGAAAAAATTATCGGAATTCCATGAAAAAATTACAATTATTTACTATTACACAAAGGGGATGGTTTGAACATTATCATTTGGGATATCTTTAATTTTTTGAGAACTTCCCCGGTAATTAATAC
>WGED01000460.1 GCA_015492915.1 Cyclobacteriaceae bacterium | reverse complement strand
GCCGCTCAGGCGAATGACACCCGGTAAAAAACATTGTACCAATGATGAATAAAAAACAGAATTGCAGAAATCTCATAGCCTGAATGTGCAAAAAATCACATTATAAAATTAAGGTAAAAGATCATATAAAACATTAAATACCCCATTATCTTGCGATTTACAGCTAAATTTGATCGGGAATATAATGACTATCCATCTACCTATAATACGGTTGGGCAATAGAAAAGTAACAACAGCTCTTACGATATCAACGGAAGTGATAGGTTATAACAATTCTCAGCCTCTTACGCTTGCTTCGGGAATGCGCTTAAGCAGGTCACGCGTTTGATCAAAACCTTCCTGGCCGATGGTGAACCCATGAATAAACTCCTTTGCCAGAGCATATTGCAGGCATTCATCTTTTTTATCGACCAATTTACCGGCGCCAAAGATTTTCATACCGACAATACCTTTGCCCTGCTTGTGCATGGTTTTAAGTACTTCCACCACCTGATCTACCGGCCCGTCCATTATAGCGCCATACGGGTTGATCCTTGCCAGATCGATCTGCACCCAATCCGTATTTGCGGCGGCTACCAGTGCACCAAAGGTATGGCAACTGACGCCATGGGCCCGGATGATTCCGTCTTCCCTTGCCCTTGACAACACATCCATTACAGGGGCCATCTTTTCCGGCCAGTCCGGATCACGCCGGTCATGGAGCAGCATAATATCAATATAATCCGTTCCTAGCTCTTTCCTGAAACGATCCAGGTCAGCCTTCATCTCAGCTTCCGTGGAGGCACGTGTTTTACTGAGTATGACCACTTTTTCCCTCGGAACATATTTTAAAGCTTCTTTTAAATGAGGATGAGATCCGTACTGATCTGCCGAATCCCAGAAATTAATCCCTTCGTCATAAGCCGCATGTAACAACTCACTTAAGCCTTTGATCCCGAGCTTTCTGGTCTGGTTGGAGCTTTTATTAAAACCACTGGAGCCCGTGCCCATAGCCAGCCTTGACACTTCAATCCCTGACTTGCCCAGTGTCACTCTGTCATAAGCGTATTTTTTCTTTTCCGCAGCAAACAGGTGGTACGGAAAACTACCGAAAGATAAAGCTCCTGCTGCCATTGCAGATGCTTTTATGAAATTACGGCGATTAAATTTGCTATTCGGACATCCCCCCGGGTGTTTATGATGCTTCATGGTTTTTAGATTATTTTCCTTTTAAATTTCTAAAATATCCTTGACTTATGCAAAACTGACTTAAATATGCCTATGAAATAACAGGCATTTTCAATAATAATTTGACGCTATCGGGTGGTTATGGCTTTGGCAGCATTTTAAGGCAAACAGGTTTCGAAACCTTTACCTCATGACCTGTGCTGCTGACTTTCCCTGTATTCTTATCGATTCTGAACACAACGATATTGTCACTGCGCTGGTTGGCTACAAGCAGAAAATTTCCGGTTGGATCAATCATGAAATTACGTGGCCATTGTCCTTCGACTGAAAAATGTCCGACATATGAGATTTTACCGGTTTTTGGGTCCACACTGAAAATGACGATGCTGTCATGCCCTCTGTTGGAACCATACAGAAATTTACCGTCTTCTGAAAAATGAATATCGGCACAATAACTCTCACCTTTAAAATCATCGGGCAGCGTGCCTGTTGTCATAATCTCACTGAGGCTGCCCGTATTCGGATCATACATGCAGGCTGTGATCGTATTGGCCAATTCGGAGATCACATATACAAGCTTTCCATTGGGGTGAAAGGCAATGTGTCTCGGGCCGGAACCTGCTTTCAACTTAAACACTGACGCTTTTTGCAGTTTACGTTCTTTTTCATCAATCGCATAACTGATCACTTCATCAGTACCCAGGTCTGCTGCCAGGGCAAATTTTTCGTTGTAATCCAAAATAATTGTGTGAGCATGCGGATCCTTTTGTCTTGCAGTCACCGGGCCGGAGCCTTGATGCTGCTGCAAATCACTATAAGGCGATAAAGCTCCGTCCCGAGCGATGGGAAACATTGTTATATTTCCGGCCATATAATTAGCTACAAAAGCAAAATTACCGTCACTCTCAATACTGACATAGCAGGGTGCCCCGCCACCGCTGGGTACCTGATTGATCAGCGTGAGCTTGCCGGTGGCAGGTTCGATTTTGAAAGCGCTTAGGGCACCAGTTTTTTTTCCCTGAAACTCCATGATTTCATTCACGGCCAGCAGCAGGTTTTTGTCACCATGAATGGCGATATAGGAAGGATTTTCCACTCCGGCAACGGTATGCAGGTATTTGATCTCACCGGTACTGGCATCAAATTCATATACATAAATACCCTCATCGGCGCTTTCTGTGTACGCACCGACATATAAGTAATACTTTTTATCAGTTTGATTATTTTCACTGCCGGCGCTTACAAATGTTGGTATCATCAGAAACAAAATTAAAGTTAGTCTTAGCATGATCATCTTCTTGTGTTATTAATGAATATTGTCTTGAATTTCATGAAAACGAGTGCCGGATATCATTGTTAAGCAAGTATGATTTTAATTATAATCTCTGATAAATCCTTAAACTATCCGAAAAAACTTTTCTCAATAAAACGGTTTATAATCACTGTTCATGCCAGTCAGGCACCGGAAAAATTCTGATGGGGCTGTAGCGAATATATGATTCCCAGATATCTCCGTTTCCCATGACTCGCGGATCACCGGTTTTCTTCAAATGATCCTCGAGCCGCTTCCGCAAATCTTTCAGCATATCATTGTACTTGTCATCACCGGCAAGATTATCTATACACCCGGGATCTGCCTGAATATCATATAATTCCTCGGCAGGTCGTTTGGCCACAGCCAGATCAAAATATTTCCTGACCCTGGGATCATTTCTATGGATATAAGTATATCTTTCCGTAAAATGATCGATGTCTTGGTAGGCCGGTACCAGATTGCCGTTTTTGTCTATTTTCTCGGGAGCACCGGCAGGCCACCGCTCCGGCTTGAAATTTCTGATGTATAAAAATTGCTTCGTTCTCATGGCCCTGATGGGATATGACAGATTATTCCATCGTGAGGACGAATGCCGCTCGCGCCCGCCATACACCGCCGTCCTCGACGTATCGACATAACCTGACTTGTCGCTGAGCAGAATATTCAAAAAACTCTTCCCACTCATGGGAAAACGGCCATTTTTTATGGATGGATGTTGTACACCGGATGCTTCGAGAATGGTAGGAGCCACATCCGTAAGGCTTACAAGATCGTCCACTACCCTGCCCCCTTTCACCTTTGCGCCCCACCGTACTGCCAGAGGCATGTGAAATCCATATTCATATAGGTTGGCCTTGGCTCTCGGAAAGGGCATCCCGTTATCTGAAGTGACGATAATCAACGTATTGTCCAGTTCACCGGCTTCTTTCAGTATTTGCAGCATCCGGCCGAGATGCTGGTCAAAATGGCTGATCTCGTACAGATAATCAGCCATGTCACTGCGCACTTCTACTGCATCAGGCAAAAAAGGAGGAACTTCGATCTCATTGAGGTCAAAGCCATTTTGCACGCCGATTCCTTTCTTATAGCGCCTGTGCGACTCAAAAGCGCCATACCAGAAACAAAAAGGTTGATCGTCATTTTTCTGTTTCAGAAACGCCTCGAAATTAGCAGCATAATCTGTATTTGAGATATATTCCGGCACACTATCATCTTTAATTTCACTGTATTCATTGCCGGATGGATTGCGTGTCCTTCCCGACACTTTCCAGTTGCCGGGTCCCCATCCTTTGCCGGTATAACCCACAAGGTAACCGGCATTCTCAAGCAGGTCCGTATAGCAAATAAATTTTACAGGGAAAGCACTGGCATGTGAGCCGGCATCCTCGAGCTGCCAGATGTGCCTCCCTGTAAGGATGGATGCCCGTGTCGGACTGCACCCTGGAGCCGGTGAAAAAGCGTTCATGAATAAAACACCTTCCCGTGCCACTCTGTCGAAGGCAGGGGTGCGGGCAGCTTTGTAACCATAAGCCCCTGCATGCGGAAAAGACTGGTCGTCGGAAATAGCAAAAAGGATATTTGGCCGCCTGATTTTTTGATCTGTTTTGCAAGCGCCCAAACTCAGGCCCAGAGCTATGAGAAACAGGTAAATTTTCATAAATAAAACTTTTGCAATCCCCAAAGAGGATCGAATAATTCAACTTAATGCAAGTTAATCTTTTCCCTCGTCCTGAAACTGTTATTTTTCACAAATCCGAAAAAATGAAAATAATTTGACCCGAGTGTCATTAAAGGTTATTTTTACCTTTAATAAAATTTTCATCATTTTCTCATACATTAACTCATTCCCCATGAGCACACATTTCTCGCCCATTGATTATTTCGTATTCGGCCTGTACGCCCTTCTGATCGTCGGGCTCGGATTGTGGATATCCAGAACTAAAAAAGGAGAACAAAAAACCACAGAGGATTATTTTCTGGCTAACAAATCGCTGACCTGGTGGGCCATCGGCGCCTCGCTGATCGCCGCCAACATTTCCGCGGAGCATTTCATAGCGATGTCTGGTTCGGGATTCATCACGGGGCTCGGTATAGCAGCTTATGAATGGGTAGCCGCCATTGCCCTCATCATTGTGGGCAAATAT
>WGED01000459.1 GCA_015492915.1 Cyclobacteriaceae bacterium | reverse complement strand
GAATAAACTATTATTTTTTATAATCGTTTGTATATAGCTATCGGCTATTAATCACAACCAAAAATATTGAACTGAAGAGAAATTGGACATTTTAAGGCAAAAACTTAAGGAGGTATTCGGCTACACCAGTTTTCGTGGTAACCAGGAAGTCGTGATCAAAAATATCATGGCGGGTAAAAACACTTTCGTCATCATGCCTACAGGTGCCGGAAAATCACTATGCTACCAACTGCCCGCCATCATTAAAGAGGGTACTGCCATCGTCATTTCACCGCTGATTGCCCTGATGAAAAACCAGGTCGATCAGCTCAATGCTTTTGGCATAAATGCCAAATTTCTCAATTCGTCGCTGACCAAGGGCGAGATGACCAAAGTAAAAAACGAAACCCTTGCCGGAAATGTGAAATTGTTGTATGTGGCTCCTGAGTCACTGATCAAAGAAGACAATGTCAGTTTTCTGAAAAAGGCCAACCTTTCATTTGTAGCTGTGGATGAAGCACACTGTATCTCCGAATGGGGACATGATTTCCGCCCGGAGTACCGCAGGATCAGGAGCATCATCGATTCGATTGATGAAAAACTGCCGCTGATCGCGCTCACAGCTACAGCCACGCCGAAAGTACAGCTTGATATCAAGAAAAACCTCGGCATGGAGGAGGCTGATATATTTATCAGCTCTTTCAACAGGAAAAACCTGTATTATGAGGTAAGGCCTAAGGTGCATGCCAAGAAACAGCTCATCAGGTTTATCAAAGATCACAAAGGCAAGTCGGGAATCGTATATTGCCTCAGCCGAAGAAAGGTGGAAGAGATTGCAGAACTTCTCAAAGTGAACGATATCAAAGCCGCTCCCTATCACGCTGGTCTTGAACCTGCAGTCAGAGTCAAAAACCAGGATGATTTTCTGAATGAAGAAATTGATGTGATCGTTGCTACCATCGCATTTGGCATGGGTATCGATAAGCCCGATGTCCGTTTTGTCATTCACTACGACACCCCAAAATCGCTGGAGGGTTATTATCAGGAGACAGGGCGTGCCGGACGAGATGGTCTTGAAGGCAATTGTATTCTGTTTTACAGATACAAGGACATTCTGAAGCTCGAAAAATTCCAGAAAGATAAAACGGTAACAGAACGTGAAAATGCCAAACTGCTTCTCGATGAGATGTCCGCTTATGCCGAGTCTTCGGTTTGCCGCAGAAAACAATTACTCCACTATTTCGGCGAGAAATACGATGAGTCGAATTGTGGCGTGTCGATGTGGTGCGATATCTGTAAATATCCCCCTGAAAAATACGATGGCAAGGATTATGTGATCACCGTACTTGAGGCAGCTGCCGAAACAGGCGAGCGTTTTGGCCTCAAACACCTCGTGGATGTAATCAGGGGTATTGAAAATCAGTATGTGAAAAGCTATAAGCACAACACGCTTTCTGTTTTTGGCAGAGGCAAAGATGACGGTGAGGAATTCTGGAGCTCCGTCGTAAGGCAAACATTGCTCCATCATTTGCTCGAGAAAGACCTTGACAATATCGGTGTTTTGAAGGTAACGGAAGAGGGCAGGGAGTTTATGAAAAATCCGCAATCCATCACCCTGACCAAAGACAAAGACTTTGAGGCGATCATAGAAAAAGAAGACAAAGAAGGCACGGTAGTAGCAACCTCGTACGACAAGAATCTTTTTGAGATATTGAAAAAAGTCAGGAAAGACGTCGCCAGAAAAAAGAATCTTCCTCCATACGTTATATTCCAGGATCCTTCTCTTGAAGAAATGGCCACTGTGTATCCAACCACCAAAGAAGAGCTGGCCCGGATCAATGGTGTAGGGATGGGCAAAATCCTGAAATTTGGCAAGCCGTTCCTTGATGTGATACAGAAATATGTCGAAGAAAATGACATTATTACCGCATCGGATGTGGTAGTCAAATCTTCTGTAAATAAATCCAAAACCAAAATTTTTATCATCCAACAGATCGACAGAAAAGTGGATCTTGAGGAGATCGCCGAAGCCAAAGGACTTTCTTATGGTGAATTAATCAGTGAAATTGAACATATTTGCTATTCCGGAACAAAACTCAACCTGGATTATTATATTGACAACGTTTTTGATCCGGACAGACAGGAAGAGGTGTATGATTATTTCATGAATGCCGAATCCGACAAGATTGACGACGCATTGGAAGCCCTTGGCGAGGACGAATATGATGAGGAAGATCTGAGATTGCTTCGCATTAAGTTTTTGTCGGATCATGCTAATTAACTTTTTAATTATTAATTTTTTATCAAATGAATATTTTGATTATAGGGTCGGGAGGACGTGAACATGCCCTTGCCTGGAAAATAATTCAAAGTAAAAAATGTGATAACCTTTATGT
>WGED01000458.1 GCA_015492915.1 Cyclobacteriaceae bacterium | reverse complement strand
CCTATATGGAAAGTCATGATGAAGAACGGCAGATGTATGATGCCCTCCAGTACGGCAACGGCGATGGGGACTATTCTGTTAAAGACAAAACCACAGCACTAAACAGGATAAAAGCAGCTTCGGTGTTCTTATACCTGATGCCCGGTCCGAAAATGCTGTGGCAATTTGGCGAACTGGGATATGATGTTTCGATAGAAGAAAACGGAAGGACGGGCGAAAAGCCGGTTTTGTGGGGGTATTACAATGAAACCGAGCGGAAAAAACTGTACGATGTCATCAGTGATCTTATCCGGCTTAGAAATCTGGCGGGCATTGACACGACGAGCAGTTTTGTATGGTCGCCGGAAGGGGAAGTTAAACGACTGGCTGCTGCCGGTGCGGATATGACCATCGTGGCCATAGGCAATTTTGGAGTCACGTCCAGGATGATACCGGCCAATTTCCCGGCGGGCGGGGTGTGGTACGATTATTTTTCCGGAGAAGGCTTTGACATTACGGACACGGGAAAAGAATTGTTTTTTGCTCCGGGCGAATTTCACATATATACGACGAAAAAGGTAGATGGTGTGCCGGATGGCCTGGTGCCCTGGGGTGCCAATTTTGTCATAACCGACCTGCAAGAAGGCGCTGATGCCCGCTTATTACTCTATCCGAATCCGGCGGAAAATATGCTCAAAATCCATGGCCTGAATGCCGGTGAATATCAATTAACCATTAACGATCTCCATGGCCGGACCCTGTTTAAGAAAAGGACCGGGATCAAGGATAGATTAGAAATATCGGTGGATAAGCTGCCGGAAGGCATTTATATGCTAATGCTCACGGGGAAAGATAAAAAATACAACTTCAAATTCATTAAAGCGAATTAAATGAAACGTCTCGGTTATATTCTCTTTGTTTTAGTATTTGCATGTACTTCGCCGGGAGAACAATCATCTGATAAACAGGCATCTTCAAATGTGATCCAATGGCCTGATGGGGTTATGTATGAGATTTTTATACAATCATATGCCGATGCTGACGGCGACGGCATCGGAGATATCAGGGGTATGATGAGCAGGCTGGACTATCTTCAGGACCTCGGCATAAAAGGAATTTGGTTGATGCCCGTTATGCCCAGCCCGTCTTATCATAAGTATGATGTAACTGATTATTACAATATCCACCCGGACTATGGAAATTTGGCTATTTTCAAAGAGTTTGTCAGAGAAGCCCACAAACGGGATATAAAGGTGGTCATCGACATGGTCATTAATCACACCAGCAATCAACACCCATGGTTTCTCAATGCCATGAAAGGCGATACCGCACGCTACCGCAATTATTATATTTGGGCTACCGATGAGGAAATTGCCAAAATCAGCGCGCATGAAAAAGCGGTCACCGGCGATTCCGACAACAAAACCCAGTGGCACACGGCCCCGGGAAATAAGAAAAAATACTATGGTTTTTTCACCGGCATGATGCCCGATCTTAACTACGACAATGAAAAAGTGCATAAAGAAGTAATCAATATCGGTAAATTCTGGCTGGAGCAGGTTGGTGTGGACGGGTTTCGACTCGATGCGGCCAAACATATTTATGAAGAATCAAGAATGGAAGACAATTATAAGTGGTGGGTTGAATACCGCACTGCGTTGCAACAGACCAAACCGGATATATACCTGATCGGCGAAGTCTGGGATGAAGTAGAATCGGTGGCGCCATTCCTCAAAGGCCTGCCCGCACTGTTCAATTTTGACCTTGCCTTCAGTATGCTCGAATCGATACGGCAGGGCCGTAGCCTAACAGCCACTGTTTCGGGCGCTTCCTGGCAGGTGATCGATACGCTGAGTCTGGAGAAAGGATATCTCCGCAACCAGTCCGTTTATAAAAGGTTTTCAACAGATTATCATGATGCTATATTTCTGAGCAATCATGACCAGAACAGGATATTGAGTATGCTGGATGGAGACATCCGTAAGGGAAAGCTCGCGGCATCGCTGCTACTCACCATGCCCGGTACGCCCTATATTTACTATGGTGAAGAGATTGGCATGAAAGGCAGGAAACCTGATCCGAATATCCGCGAGCCCTATTTATGGGCGCCTGATGATCAGGATTCTATGCGTGCCCGATGGATCGAGCCTGTTTATACT
>WGED01000457.1 GCA_015492915.1 Cyclobacteriaceae bacterium | reverse complement strand
TGGACCCAAAATTCTCACCAGGATTTCGTTATGAGAGGTTAAAGTACAACTTGTCCCGCCAGGGCGGGAAGAAAATCAGCACGTTTGACGAGGAGGCATAATGCACTTTTATGGTGACGAATCAAACGTGAACGAAGTGTCTGATTTTAAACTCTAACTCTGCAAAAAGATACGTATCAGGTTAAAAAAATGTAAAATATGTTTGATACTCAGGGATTTTTTCTGATATTGTAATACGTATAAACGTATTATACCATGTCGTCATCATCACATCCTTCATGGGCAGTAAAGCACAGGCGTCCGGGAACCGAACTGCGCAAGATCAATGGCAGATATTATCTGTACGAATACAAGACCGTTTATGACAAAGAAAAAAAACGCCCCAGAAAGATAACAGGCAAACTGCTGGGCTCTGTCACCGAAGAAGGGTTTAAACCATCGGCCAAAAGGCTGCTTGAGCAGAAATCGGCCGAAGCCCTACCAGGCCCGGTATATTGCAGGGAATACGGCATGTCCATGCTGGTAATATCACAATTCAGGGAGTATTATGATGGCCTGCGGGCTGTTTTTGGAGAAAAGGATGCCGCCATGCTGATGGCTATCGCATACTGCCGGTTTGTATATCAGTGCCCGCTAAAGCGGATTCCGTTCAGGCTGGCGGGGAGTTATTTGCCCGAATTGATATCCGTTAAGCCATTTGGCGAGAAAAAAGCTTCACAGATATTGAACCGTATCGGGGGGCTGCATGAGAAGATGCTGGCCTACATGAAGCGCTTTATCCGTGAAGGTGAATATATACTGATGGATGCGACCAATATATTCAGTAACTCAAAACAGATAAGCCTTGCCAGAAAAGGGTATAATAATAACCTGATGTTCGACACGCAGTTCAATTTATTATATATCTATGCTGCAAACAGCCGGATGCCTGTTTATTACAAGTTGCTGCCCGGTAATATCCGGGAAGTAAGCGCCTTTAAGAACAGCCTGTTGGAAGCGGGGCTTTCCGGGGCTGTTATTGTGGCAGACAAGGGTTTTTACAGCCGTAAAAACGTGGAATTGCTCATCGAAGAAGGGCTGTCATTTATTTTACCCTTGAAAAGGAACAACACACTCATTGATTACCAGGATATCGCCCGGAATAATTTCAAGCAGGGTGGTAATTATTTTGAATACCAGGGCCGCATCATATGGCACAAAAGCTATGAAGCGGAAAAAAACCTGCACCTTCACCTGTTTTTGGACGAACAACTAAAAGTAAAAGAAGAGAAAGATTACCTTAACAGGATTAAAACTCAACCCGAGTGTTACAGTCTGGAGCAATTTCACGAAAAGAAACACGGACAGGGTACGATCGCCCTGTTAACGCAACTGGAAGACGATGCGGAAAATATCTACCTGACATACAAGAGCAGGATGGCAATAGAAGTCATGTTTGACAGCATGAAAAACGTGCTGGAAGCCGATCACACCTATATGCAAAACCTCCAGACACTCCAGGGATGGATGTTTGTCAACCATATCACGCTGCAGTGGTATCAGCATTTGTATATTCAGCTCAAAGAAAAAAAACTGCTCAAAAAAATATCCGTCAGTGACTATGTTAAAACATTGACCGATATACAAAAAGTAAAAATCAATGACCGATGGTATATCAATGAATACACCGCTCAAACCCGGAGAATCATTGAAAAAATCGGTATCAAGTTAGCATAATACGTAATTCGCAGCAGAGTTAGGGGTTGATTGATTCGATGTTTTCCATATCCACATCGTTAGGATCCGGAACAGGAACACCATCAACAACATAAAGCGGCTCGTTGTCGGCAGTGATCGCTATGGCTCCCCTAATCCTGATCTTGCTGCTACCGTTCAATTTTGATCCGGCATTTCCCAGGATTTGAACACCTGCAACCTTACCAGCCAATGCCCCTTCAACATCATTGTTTTGTGTGATGTTCAATTGCTCTGATTGTACTTCCTGAGCTGCATAAGGTAGGGTTACTTTTTCTCTCTCAATACCAAGCGCTGTAACCACAATCTCTGTCAATTGTTTGATATCGGCGGTCATCACCATATCAATAACTGACTGATTCCCGATTTCAACTTCTTCAGTCGCCAAACCGATAAAAGAAAAAACCAGCGTTCCTCCTTCTTCAGGAACATTGATCTGGTACTTTCCGTCCACATCGGTGACAGTACCTGTCGTTGTCCCTTTAAGGATTACGTTTACTCCGGGAATCGGAGTACCGTCCTCTTCGCCAGTGACAGACCCTGTCACCGTTCTCTGTGCCCATGACGCAGTGAATGCCATCATGAAGACAAAACTTAACAGTAAAATCCTCTTCATATTGTATTAATTAAAGGTTAGAAAATAAAAATTCCCAAGATATCCTGGAAAGTGCAAATGTAAATGTAAAAAAAAATAAGATAAAAGCGAATTGCATATTTTTGCTAAAAATCCAATAATTATTTCAATAAGAAGGGATAATTCAAAATAAATCGCTTATTAATTGAATTATTTGTAATAATTTTAAATAGCTGCTGTAAAAGGACGAAATTAAACCACTTATCTGCACACCAAAAAGAGTTGTAAAATTCATTTAATAAACTATGAATATTTAAAGATGCTACCTCTAAGTAACAGATTAAGAGGAGGTTAAGAACAGATTAAGGGGAGATTAGAAACAGATTAGAAACAGATTAAAAGCCGATTTTATTACCGG
>WGED01000456.1 GCA_015492915.1 Cyclobacteriaceae bacterium | reverse complement strand
TGATTACACGCCCTACACGCTCGAACGACATGACGAGCGCATGTTCAACGCTGACCTGGCCATGAAAAAATACCATAAAACCATAGACTGGCGCAAGATAGAGCAGGGGCCTGAGATTGATAACGAAGACGATGCACGGGCTAACCATTACAAGGAACTCGAAAGGAAGAAAGCGGGGATTTTTTAATACATATCTATGAAAATCAAATTCAGGATCAATTACCACACGCGATGGGGGCAGAATCTGTACGTCTCCATGAAAAACGGCGATACGGAAAACGCAGTGCCCTTGCACTATACGGAAAACGGCGATTGGGAAGGTCAGACGATAGTGGATGATGTCCGGGTTGGGGGTTTATCGTACAAATACTTTATCCGCGAAGAGGGCAGGGAGGATGTATGGGAGTGGGGCCCTTGCCGCCGTTTGCGTCCGGAGTCATTGGAAAATGGCCGAAATTTCATGTTGCTCGATGCCTGGCGGCCCCAAAGGGATGATCACAATGTATTGTTTTCCTATGCTTTTACCGGCAACCTGTTCAGCAGGGAAAAATCATCCGAAAGTCATAGACCGCCTGGCGCCATTTGTCGCCTGCAACTGACCGAGCCGCGCATCGAAAAGGATTATGCGTTTTGTGTCGTGGGAAGCGCCGAAGCCCTGGGGTCGTGGAACCCTGAAAAGGCGCTGCAGATGAACGATGCGGATTATCCGGTGTGGAGCGCAGATATTGTGTTGGAAAAGGGCGTGTGCGATATCGAATACAAATACGGCATCTATGACTTGAAACTGAAAAAACTTATCGCCTGGGAGCAAGGCCCGAACAGGGTGTTGACGCTTGGGGAGCCCAAAAATGGTGATTTTTTCATAAAAACAGACCTGAAGTTTGACTATGGCGACCAACACTGGCGCGGCGCCGGGGTGGCCATACCGGTGTTTTCACTGCGTACGGAAGACAGCTACGGCATCGGCGAATTTCACGATCTGAAAAAACTGGTCGATTGGGCGGTGAAAACAGGCATGAAGCTCGTGCAGATATTGCCCGTCAACGATACGGTGGCAGAACATACCTGGAAAGATTCATACCCCTATTCCGCCATTTCCGTGATGGCGCTGCACCCGGTCTATCTGCACCTGCCCGCTATGGGAAAGTTGAAAGATGAGGCGGCCATGGAGGCCTTTGCCAAAGAGGGCAAAAAGCTGAATGCCTTGCCGAAAGTGGATTACGAGGCGGTAATGCGGCTGAAGTCAAAATTTTATAAAGAATTGTACGACCAGGAGCGGGATCACTTTTTGGAGGATAAAGGTTTCCGGAAATTTTTTGAAGGGAATAAAGAGTGGCTGGTGCCATACGCGGCTTTTTCGATGTTGCGCGACCGCTTCGGCACGGCAGATTTTACCCAGTGGGGCGAATATGCCCATTACCGGCAGGAGCAGATCGATGAGCTGACCGACCCTGCAGGAGCGGGTTATGACGACATTGCCGTGCATTATTTTATCCAGTACCATCTGCACCTTCAGATGAAGGATGTGACGGAATACGCACGCAAAAAAGGTGTGGTGCTCAAGGGCGACCTGCCCATCGGTATATACCGCAAGTCGGTGGATGCATGGATGTTTCCGCATCTTTTTCACATGGACAAGCAGGCAGGCGCTCCGCCCGACGCCTATGCCGTGGCAGGGCAGAATTGGGGCTTTCCAACCTACAATTGGGAGGAGATGGCAAAGGACGGCTATACATGGTGGCGCAAACGGCTCACCAAAATGGCCGAATATTTTGACGCTTATCGCATAGACCACATTCTCGGGTTTTTCAGGATATGGGAAATTCCCTGGGAGCATGTTGAAGGACTGATGGGCAGGTTCAGCCCGGCCATACCCATGTTTTTATACGAAATGGCAGGCAACGGCCTGCACTTTGACTATGACCGTTTTTGCAAACCGTACATCAAAGAGTATATGCTCGATGAGTTGTTCGGCCATGAAAAAGAGGCGATTATTGAGCAGTTTCTTGTGAGAGGGGATGACGGCCTTTTTCATTTAAAAGAAGAATACGGCACGCAGCGTAAAGTGAAAGAGCATTTCGATGCCCTGTTGGTACAGGATGACGACAGAGAGCGCTGGCTCAAAATCAGGCAGGGTCTTTATACGCTCATCGGCAATGTGTTGTTTTTTGAGGATGAAGAAAGCAACGGACAGGGCTTTCATCCGCGCATTGCACTGCATTATACCTATTCTTTCAAGGAACTGGATGATGCCGCAAAGGCAGCGATCGACAGGATTTACATCCATTATTTCTATGAGCGCCAGGAGGAGCTGTGGCGGGAGAAAGCCATGGTAAAGCTGCCCGCCATCATCAATGCATCGAATATGATGGTTTGCGGCGAAGACCTCGGCATGGTGCCCGACTGCGTGCCCGGGGTTATGGAAGAATTGAATATTTTAAACCTGGAGATACAGCGAATGCCCAAAAAGCAGGGGCGTGAGTTCGATCATCCTGCGGAGAGCAAATACCTGAGCGTGGTAAGCCCGAGTTGTCACGATATGTCCACCGTGAGGGCTTGGTGGGAAGAAGATCGTGAAAGGACGGCGAGGTATTTCCAAACCATACTCGGCCATCATGGCACACCGCCCGAAGAATGTGAGCCCTGGGTGTGCCGCGAGATCATGCTGCAACACCTGTATGCACCCGCCATGTGGGCGATTTTCCCCATTCAGGACCTGGTGGGCATGGATGAGCGATTGCGCTATCCCATACCGGAGGAGGAGCGCATCAACGACCCGGCCAACTCCGAGCAGTACTGGCAGTACCGGTTTCATATGAATATTGAGCAATTGCTCGGGGAAGGAGACTTTAATGACATGCTGCTTGACATGATCAGGCTGTCGGGGAGGGGAGATTGATTTTTTTGTTAAATTTGATCTTATGGCCGAAAATGTATTTAATAAAGAAAAATTGATCAATTATTGGATGGAGGCATCTGATGATGATTATAATACTATGATGGTCATGTATAAAACCAAAAGGTTTAATTGGGCATTGTTTATTGGCCATTTGATGATTGAAAAATTACTGAAAGCATATTTCGTAAAGGCCAAATCAGATTATCCGCCATATATACACAATCTTCTC
>WGED01000455.1 GCA_015492915.1 Cyclobacteriaceae bacterium | reverse complement strand
ATTCTAAGCACAACATGCCACCGCCCTTATTCATTGTTGCAAAAAGGAAGGTCCTGCGATGCATTCTTTTCACTTCTTCATTCCCAGCAGCACACTGACACCCTGCGGAATGGGATTGCCCGCCGCTCTGCGGAAAGCCACCACCTGTCCCGTGTGGTAAATGGCGTCGGCCAGGGGTCCGTTGAGCATGTACCAGAAAGTGAGCTCATTATCCCCTCTTTTTGACATAAAAGTCATGAGTTTTTCATCATTTGCACTCCTTAATATACGCGAGGCGGCCGCAAAATTTCTGAGCGTCTGAGCCCTGAGCACTTCAAACGTCGCATCCTCTGCGGGTTGCCCTGCCGTGCCGCCATGCAGCCAGCCCAGCAAAAATCGCGACAGACCGTAGATATGCTCTATCGTCTCCCGGATGCTGCGTACATCCTCCGCCGGGCGATAACTCATATTTTCCTTTTTGAGCCCATCGGTGGCCCAGTAATATCTAAATCCGAGGCCGTCCACCATGCGCGCGGCAACAGCGCCGGCGGTATATTCTGCGGGTGGATCAGAAATACGGTGGTAGGGCAGTGCATCGCTATCCTGGGCAAAAGATTGAACATTTGTCATGATCGTGATGATTAGTGAAATTGTTATTGTTTTCATGATTGGTATGTTTATAGTCGGAAGTCCAGAGTCCGGAGTCGGAAGTCATTTCCCCTTCAACCTTCCAGCTTCCCCCTTCAAGCTCTTAATCATTCTAAAAATTTTATGATTCTCTTCTCCAGGCTGCCCCCTTCATCCACTACGATGATGAAATTTTGGCCTTTTCCCATAGCAACGTAATAATCCTTCACAAAGTCCCACTCCTGCTCCACTGCCTGTTTGGATGCAGTTTCGCCCATCTGGTCTTTCGCATTACAGATCATGATCCTGCGCGGAACCAGCGCCATGGCAATATCGGGCAGGTCGTAATGCCCGACTGAACCCGCTACGGTAAAGGTGATGAACTTCGGCAGATAATCACGATGCGTGACGATATCGGCAAAGGGCGCCATCGGATCGATGAACAAAAATCCTTCAAAATCCATAGCCGTAACGGCCGCGTGCAACAAACTTGAATTAAAGGGCCCGACGGACATCCCATAAATTTTCTTTGATGACAAACCCGCGATATCTTCCATGGTGTTCATGATAGTACCGATCGCTTCAGCATGTATGGCCATAGTGCTCTTGCCTGTCACGATGCCGGCAAACCACTGGTTGTATGAAGTGTGATCAATATAGGCATCGCCACGCAGGTAGCCGGGACCCAATTCGCCAAATCCTGGCAGGCTTGGTACAATCACGGTGATACCCCGTGCAGCCAGTTTTGCAGGCCGTTGAAAAATTGTCTCTGTTTCGGGATCAACATCATCCAGATACAACACCACCTTATCGCCGGGTGATTTCGGCCTGAAAAGCAACACCGGCAGCACCCTGTCGCGCGGCAACTCGATAAGGTATTTTTCCATGGAATAATCATCAAAAACGTACTGCCCCGAAAAGACAGGCTTACCCCGAACCGCGGTTTCTTCATAGCCTGAGATTCGCTTCACATCGTTTTTTACCTTCGCTATATGAGATTCAGGTGATTTTCGCGATGCTTCAAGGGCGGTAAGGCCGGTTTTTGCCAGTTCCATGTTGATGTCAAAAAGAAATTTACTGCCTGCCGAAGTGGCAAGCTGTCCGGTAGCCGTACTGTACAGCTCCTCATCTTTGAATATCTCTACATCCTCATCTTCAACAGGTCCGGGATTATTGAGGTGCTTACGGAAAAAGGCATACATCGCTTCCCTGTTTTTACGGGTGGAGGTATGCACGTCATCGTCCTCCGCCATACTGAAATTATCTCCTTTTCCCATGGATTCATAAGCCTTTTTCACTTCAGTGTATGTTTCACGGGCACCCTGGATACTGAAAAAATCCCTCGTCGTGGTAATCATCATGGCAGGCTTTGGTGCATGTGCTACCAGCAGATCTGCAAAATCGAGGCCGTTGGCAATACTGTAGGGGATGTTTTGTTCTGCATCCTGCGGGCCACGCGATTTCCACAGATATTCGAGTGAAGTAATGTAGCACTCCGGCGCCGATGCCTTTATCCTGTTGTCAAATGCAGCGATATAGGCAGATTGTGTGCCGCCACCCGAACGGCCCGTAATGCCTATCCGTTCAGGATCGATATCCTTTCGCGTAAGCAGATAATCGACACTCCTGATGCCGTCCCAGATAAAATATCTGGCTGCCGAAGAGCCGTTGATAAACAATTGCGCTCCGGGGTAGGAATGCTCGTGCGTGGCGCCAAATTTTGATTTGCCAATCTTCTCATCGAAATACTGAAGCCGCTCACCCTGCCCCACCGGATCAAAGGCCAGCACGGCAAATCCCTTTTTCACAAGGTTGATGAT
>WGED01000454.1 GCA_015492915.1 Cyclobacteriaceae bacterium | reverse complement strand
GTTTACTTTAACAGAAAAAAGGTTCCCTCTCTTGATAGATTTACTGTTTATATCGTGAACGGGAAGGTTTTCAGGCAAAAAAATGCTAAACAGGATTATTATGGCCTCGTAAAACGAACCTATATACAGAGGCCGCGGTTTAGAAAAGAGATAGAAAAACTTGACCCTGAAAATTGTGATATACGGATACTGGACGGAAAGGAAGCTTTTGGGAAATATGGGTTTATAGGCGCAAATGGCGTAATTGAAATCGTTTCACATTAGATTGACTCTTACTCGTCCTCGTCTCAGACGAGGACGCATTCAACCGGGCATTTGCAATGCTCCTCCACCGATGTTTCATGAATAAATGATGATTTTCTCATACAAATTGTCTTGAACTATAATTAAAAGATTGGATGAATATTATGATTGTGCAAAAGGAAAAAATCATAGCTAATCAGGCAATCAAATGAATCATAGTTTGGACAAATAGAGTACAGATCAATATTTCTGCATCGTGATGGTCGTTGGAGGCTTTCGTGTTAATTCGTGAAATTAGTGGTCGACAATCCCGAAGATACGTACTTTGATATATGTCTTTACTGTCACCTGGAGTATTCGTAAATTTATTATCAATTGATCATGGCCTCATCCGTATGAACTCACCTTCATTTGATGACTGTCCTGAATCAAGTGATATTTCGGAGCTTTGCCTTAATTCAATGTTTTTAGAGAATATGAAAAAAGAACGAAATTACATCGATATCAACCGGCAGGATTGGAACAGGCGGGTTGAAATTCACCTTAAATCTGATTTCTATGACCTGAAAAGTTTTGTGGCAGGGAAGTCATCGTTGAATGATATTGAGCTTGATTTGTTGGACGATGTAAAAGGCAAGTGCATCCTGCACTTGCAATGCCACTTTGGGCAGGACACCATCTCCCTGGCCAGGCTTGGAGTCAAATGTACTGGCGTCGATCTTTCAGACGAAGCCATCAACAGTGCGAGGGAACTGGCAGGGAGAACGGGAGTAGCCGTGACTTTTGTTTGTTGCGACCTTTATGAACTCCCCGATTATCTTTCCGGACAATTTGATATCGTCTTCACGAGTTACGGTACCATCGGTTGGTTGCCGGATATGGAAAAATGGGCAAAAGTGATTGCTCATTTTTTAAAGCCCAACGGAAGATTCATCTTTGTTGAGTTCCATCCTGTCGTCTGGATGTTTGATGAAAAATTCAAGGAAATCTCATACAGCTATTTCAATTCCGGTCCTATTTACGAAACCGAAACCGGAACTTATGCAGACAGGGATGCAGGTTTTACTTTTAAATCCATAAGCTGGAATCACGGGATGAGTGAAGTGGTAAACAGTCTGATCCGCAATGGCCTTGAGATTATTGCACTGAATGAATATGACTATTCACCATACAATATTTTCTCGGATTTGGTGGAATATGCGCCCGGCCGATACAGGCTCCGTCGGTTAGGTGATAAGTTACCGTTGGTTTATGCTGTTAAGGCCATCAAAAAGAGGACTAAAGCGAAGACGAACTGTTGAGTCCAGGGACTATGGTAGAGAGATGAGGTAACTCAAAATTATTCGCCTTCATTGTTTTCAATAACTCTGACAAATGCTCCTCTTCGCGGCGAGGGCATCTCGCTGTCAATACCCTTTACTGTTTTCCAGATCACGCTGTTGAAGGCAATGTCGTCAGCAGCGTCTTCCCGCTCAAGATTAAACTGTGCAGATAACTTAGCCAATTTATTATTTTCCGTATTCACCTCGTCTAAAGGGTAACTGTTAGGCAAATGTTTATATGGCGTCAGGTCTTGTTTTATTGTAAAGCTTCTGAATAGTGGTGTAGCGGCGGCATCGTACTGGCTCATCGGATGCAGGCCGAGGATAAGCTCTATGGTGCGCAATACCGAAGCCGTGGTGTACATGGTATGATCCACATAATTTCGTTTTACATAAGGACTGATACCTAACAGAACAGACCTGTGGGCATCCACATGATCAGGGCCGTTTTGAGCGTCATCCTCGAGCACAAGAATTACCGATTCACCCCAAATTCTGCTCTTTGAGATATGCTCCACCAGCATACCGAGGGCCAGGTCGTTGTCGGCGAGCATGGATTTCGGAGTATAACTACCGAGTCTGGCGCCGGCAGTGTGGTCGTTGGGCAGGCGGATGACGCTGAATTGCGGCACCTCATCGATGGCCAGCAACGAATCAAAATCATCCTTCCACTGGTGAAAGCGAATGGTATCCATGACATCCATGCGGAAACCGGTAAAATCAGGATCGAAGTGGCCTTCCAGGGCTTCCACCCGGGCGCCATCATCACCAATAAATTCACCATAGCTGCGATAGGTGATGCCTTTCCGTTTGCAGAAATCCCAGATGTAGCCGGCTTCGGGATAGGATATCTCCCTGCTGCCTTCGTAGTCGTAAGTGCCGCCCCTTTTGCTGTACAAGGTCGGCCAGGTTTTCTCCGTATAATCGCTGGCATAGGCGCCCATCGACCAGTTATGGCCATCTGCGCTCACCTCGGCATTTACATAAAAATTATCAAAAAGGGTGAAAGTCTCGGCCAGTTTGTGATGATTGGGAGTGATCTCCCTGCCAAACAGGCAAAGTGTGGAATCGCCGTCACCTTTTTCAATATCACCAAACACCTGGTCATAGGTGCGGTTTTCTTTCAATACATAAAAGACATATTTGATGGGGGAAGGGTCACCAACATGCTTAGGGATGGGATTGCCTTCTTTGCCTTCCGTGTCCAGTTCCAGGTCTTTATTATATGGTGTGTTTTCATACACAATCTGTGTATAGGCTTCCAGTTCAATCACGTCGGGTTCAGGAATTATCGAAAGTGTGCCTTTGAACATCCTGCCTGTGTAAACGGTGGAATCATTTAAGCCATAATATGGATTGGGCCCATTGGCATTCGGCATCGACCGCTGACCTTTTCCGTTTGCAACCCATATCTTTCCGTTTACCATCTTGACCGAAGTGGGATACCAGCCTGTCGGGATAAACCCCATGGCCTTGCTTTCACCCGGGTGTGAGATATCAAACACCGCAAGACAATTGTTATCGGCATTTGCTATATACAATCGCCGGCCGTCTTCTGAAATGCCGAGACCGTTTGGTGTGCTGCCTGCCGGGGCATCGGGAAACATGGCCGTACCGATTGTTTCTATTACTTTTTCCGTTTCAAGATCGATTACCGAAACCGAATTGGAGTTGGCATTGGCTACAAAGAGATATTTATTGTCTTTTGATAGTGCCATGTCGTTCGGATGATCCTCCACTTTGATGTAATGGGTAATTTCCTCCTTTTCTATATCAAAAACTGCCACCTGGCCTGCACCCCAGACAGAGATATAAAGTTTGTCACCGGCAAGAATACAGGCAAATGCTTCCGCCTGCAATGGAAATTCAATGATTTTTTTTGTCTCAATATCAATGACAACCAGGGCGTTATTCTCTTTGGTAACAGCGTACAGGTTTCTGTTTGCATCATCGATTTCAATTCCTGCCGGGCTGATCTTATTCGGCCAGGGATCCCCGAGTACGAGTGAATCTTTAAGCGTGAGCTTGTTATCAACAATGCCGTAAATGCGGATAATATTATCGTTACCTCCCGAAACGAACAGTGATTTCTCATCACTGCTGAATCTAAGCCCGTACCACGCCCTGGGTATTTCAACCCTGTCGAGCATCTTTTCATTTGCAACATCAAATAACATGATGGACTGCCTGCCATAACCATTGTTTGTTACGGCAACCAGGCGCCCGGAAGGCGATACTTGCAGGTTCAGGGGTAATTCATCAAGTGGCAGGGATTGTTCCGGCGGAGTCAGGTGCCAGCCATTGGGCAGCAATACCCTGGAAGCGTGCAGGGCTTCGAGGAGATCCTTGTTCGAACCGGTTTTATCTGCCTGTCGGCAACTGAAAAGTGAAAGACCGATTAACAGGTAAAAAAATATGGGGGTAGCTGTGTTCTGAAAAATCGTATTCATGAGCGCGAGGAGTTTTGAGGATAGATTCAAATTATGGAAAAATCCTCAAAAGTTCTTTAGTTCTGTCCAATTATTCGGCTGCATGAAAAAATAATGATTCCATCCCGAAAATCATGGTCCGGATTAAGGGGAGGAAAAAATATCTGTTTCAGGATTAAGAGGGTGTAAATTGGCGGTTAATAATCATCGTATTTACCGTTGAGCCATTCCCAGAAGCGGATGATGGGATTCGGATGTTTTTGGACGACTTTATTCTTTTTGGCTTCAGTGACAGGTCGTTGCTTTTTCTTCTTTTTAGTTTTGCTCTCCGCTTTGGCCTTTGCCTGTTGTTGTACCTGTTCGAGGTAATGTCGCCTTTTTCGCTCTTTTTCTTCCTGTAGTTTCTTTTTACGTTCCCATTCTTTTCTGCGCTCTTCTCTTTTCAGCTTTTCTTCATATGTAAGCTCACGGTGTCTTTTCTGTCTGCGTCCACGCGGCTTTTTCCTTTCCCGCTGTTTGCGGGTGTGATGCGGTTTTGGTTTTTCTTCAGAAACAGTTTCCCCTGGCTTTTCTTCCTTCTCGGCGCTTTCGTCTTTTTGTTTCTTTTCGGGAGGCTCCGGCAGTTCTACTTTGCCAACGACCTTGACGCCATCCAGTTTTATTTTTTTTGCCTTAATCAGCTCTATATTTTCAAAATCTTCCGATTCTATGTCATCGACAGTGCCTTCTTTTTTGTCCGGTTTAGATTTTTCCGGCTCATCTGTTTTTGACGGTTCTGAAGACAGTAGCTCATCCTCATCAGTTTTTTCTTCTTCAATAGTATGGGACGCCGTATCAGAAGCCGGTTCTTCTCCAGCAGCCGCTTGAGATTCAGCAATCTCCTTTTTGCCGTAAATATCGAGAATTGTCCGGATTGTTGTTTCGTCCAGTTTCACATTGGGATCGTCGGGATAGTCCAAGCCTTCTTTATCGAGTACTTTTCTGAGCTTTCCGGGGCTCATTCCGACTTTTCTCGCCAGTGTCGTCAGTCGCATATCTGTGGATTTTCATCAATTTTTCATATGGGAAAAAACCGATGGGCTCAAAGCCCTGGCGTCCCGATGGCAAATATATGCTATCACAGAATTTTATTACAATAATTGGAGAAGCATATGATTTGGCGGGATACGATGTGTTATGATTTAATTGATATATTTACATAACTAACATTAGTGAACCAAATAAAACCAAAACCATGAGAAAATTAGAAAAAATGACGACTCTGATTACCGGAGGCACCAAAGGGATCGGCTACGGCATTGCAGAGGCGATGCTCAGAGAAAATATGAATGTGGTCATCACAGGCCGCACGCAGGATGGTGTGGATGCTGCGGTAGAATCCTTAAATAAAATTGAAGGCGGGGAGGCTGCAGGTCTCGTCTCGGATGTGCGGGATATGGCATCGCTCGACCGGGCTGCTACCCTGGCAGTGAGCAAGTGGGGCAAGCTTGACGTGCTCATCGCCAATGCAGGCGTGGGACATTTTGCTTCGATCGAAGACCTGACGCATGAGCAATGGCATGAGACGATTGACGTGAATCTGACCGGCGTTTTCAACAGCGTGAAAGCCTGTATGCCGGAGTTGAAAAAATCAAAGGGATACATTATCACCATTGCCAGCCTGGCGGGCACCAACTTTTTTGCAGGAGGATCTGCATATAATGCAAGCAAATTCGGTTTGGTGGGTTTTACGCAGGCCATAATGCTCGACCTGCGGCATGAGGGTATTAATGTGAGCACCATTATGCCCGGTTCGGTGGCGACTTATTTCAATCATCATGTCCCGAATGAGAACGATGGCTGGAAAATACAGATCGAAGACCTCGGCGAGCTTGTCATAAGCCTGCTGAAACTCGATCCGCGCACTTTGCCCTCCAAAGTTGAAGTGCGCCCTTCAAGACCACCGAAGAAATAAAATAGCCAAAAATTCATGTCATGAGAAAAGGATGATTTTTCCGGGTACCGGGACCCGGCAGGCCCTTTAGGTATTGTAGCCGTTAGATAATTGCAAAAATTTCAATGATCACATATTTTCATTGAAAATGATGGCTAAAATTCCATAGTTATTGAATTTTATTATATTTGCCGATCGAAAAATAAGTTATTCACAAATAAAAGACCGAGAACGATGATGAGAACATTAATTAATGGAGTATTGGCGCTGGGATTATTGATTTCTGTTGGCCAGGCTACCGTAAAGGCACAGGATGTGACCGATGAAGACCTGAAGCATTACGCTATTATTGAATTGGCGAAGAGTATGATTACCGACGGCATCAGTCCAATGGTAAACGACCTGATTGAAAAGCAGGAAGGCATGACAGGACAACGCTTCAAGGAACTTCAGGAAAATCAAAATAATCTCGATGCCGTAAAAGCCGAGGAGTGGGAAAAGAAGTTTCTGGAAGTTGTGAACAAGCAAATTGAAAAGAAGAAAAAAGCTGCAACCGATGTTGTGAAGCTGCTCGCTTCGCGTGGTATGGGCGCTGCCAAATATAAAGCCACCAAAGCGGCCATTGCTTCAAATCCCGACATGAAAGCCAAATTTGAATCTTACGTAGCAGCGCTGAAGTAAGCGTTTGCCCGAAAATGATACTTTTTCCATAGCCCTGATCTCACTGTCAGGGCTTTTTTTATTGCTTTTTGATCTTGTCGCCTTTGGTGAGTCCTTCAAGCACTTCCACATTGATGCCGTCCGAAAGACCGAGCTTCACTTCCTGCTTGTCGAATTGCTGCCCGCCCGTTTCGACCTCCACAAAACTTTTATCATCTTCAAACAGCACATCGCTTTCCTTGATGGCAAGCACGGAGTCCCGCTTATCAAGCACGATATCGGCATTGGCGCTATAGCCGGCCCTGAGGAATAAGTCTTTCTTCAGCTTCACGGCGGCGCGTATCTCAAACTGTATGGCGCCTTCTTCCTCTTTGCCTTTGGGTGAAATATATTCAAGGATGGCTTTGATTTGTTCGTCCTGCAAAGCGCCGATCTTCAGGTCGAGTTCCATGCCCTCCTTTATCTTGCCGACTTCCGACTCATCTACTTTTCCTTCAAAGATAATGTCCGACATATCGGCGATTGTGGCGATGGTCGTTCCTTCATTAAACGTATTCGTCTCTATGACAAATGTGCCTTCTTTTACTGGCACGTCCAGCACCATGCCGGTGGCGGTAGCGCGCACGAGATTGGAGACGGCGCCGGCCTTTTTAGAGGCCCCTTCCCGCACCAGTTCGAGGTTGTTTTGCGCAGCTTCCACCTCCTGGTTGGCGAGTTGATAATTGAGCAGGTATTGGTTAAAGTCCTGTTCGGAGATCACTTTTTCCTGATACAGCTTTTTCTGCCGTTCCAGTTCCAGCTTGGCATTTTTGAAATTGATCACGGCGGTTTTGAGGCGCATTTCGGCATTGTTGAGCATTACGACGTCAGGGATGATCTTGATCTTGGCTAGCAGGTCGTTTTGCTTTACGATGTCTCCGGCCTGTATATAGAGTTTTTCCACTACACCGGAAACCTGGCTTTTAATATCTATCTCCTTGCGGGGGGTGATGGTGCCTGTTGCCACAGTTTTATACACAATGTCTGTATAGAACGGCTCAGTGCTTTCATACACCTCCTCGGGTTTCATTGACTTTTTGATCAAAATGTATCCTGCGCCGATAAAACTGGCTATCAAAATCAGCACAAATGTAATTCCTAATGCACGCTTCATTTTTTATATGATTTAGTTATTCCGAATGTAATGCTTCTATTGGGTTTATCCTTACCGCTCTTGTTGCCGGCATCAGTCCTGCCAGGGCGCCGCCGGCCACAAGTATCAGCAGTGATACTAAAGCAGTTTGTATATTAACGCTGGGGCTGGCGAACATACCGGTATCCAAATTAAATTCTTCCATGGCATAGGAAATGCCGGACAGAACCAGCACACCGGTCACCAAACCCATGTACCCGGCAATGAGGGTAATGAATATGGATTCCTGCATGATCAGCCCGATGATGGATGCCGGTGTAGCGCCGAGTGATTTTCTGATTCCGATCTCTTTTGTACGTTCTTTTACGATGATCAGCATGATATTGCTTACACTGATGACGCCGGCCATTAAGGTGCCGATTCCGACGATCCAGACAAAAATATCGATGCCGTCAAACAGGCGGTTTATCCTGCTGAATTCTTCTTCGAGATTAGCGGATCCGAAGGCGCTTTTATCATCTGGATGCACATTGTGACGCTCCGACAAAACTCTTTTGATATCTTGCTCTACATCGCTCACATGTACACCCGGTTTTGCTGTAAAAGCAAACCAACTGATACGATTGCCGTAATTAAATGCCCGCTGAAAGGTGGAAAAAGGCAGGTAGATCGTCTGTTCGTCGCGTTCCGCCTGTTCAGCCGTTCGCCGTGAGCGAAATACCCCTATCACCATGAAATAAATGTTATTTATCCTGATGTACTTTCCCACAGGATCCTCGCCGGGGCCAAAAAGCACATTCCTCACATAGTTGCCGATAACGGCGACTTTCCTGTAATCTTTGATGTCAAGGTGGTTGAGATGCCTTCCCGTCAGCATATCAACTTTTTGAACATGCTGATATTCGGGATAATCACCGTTTATCCGGAATGAACCCGATCGATCTTGCCAGACTACCGTGTTATTGCCGAGGTTGAGCCTGGGAGCGAGGTATTTAAGCCCTTCCACTTTCGATAAGAGAGCTTTCCGGTCTTCATTTCTAAACCGGATATACCTGCCGGGTTGCATACCATTGTAGGGCATCGTGGTTTTCTCGCTCCAGAGAAAACCACCGTTGCTGGCCCAGCCTTCAAACTGCTTGCTGACGCCGTTTTCCAGACCATTGCCGGAACCCATCAGGATGAGCAGCATGAATATACCCCAGAACACGCCAAACATGGTGAGCAGCGTTCGCAGCTTGTTTTTTTTGATCGTGTTATATATTTCCTGCCATTTATCGTAGTCAAACATCGCTATTCCTCTTTAAGTGCTACAATCGGATTGACGTTTGCTGCTTTCCTTGCCGGGAAATATCCCGCCAGGGCACCGGAGATGACCAGCAGAATGGTTGCTGCCACTGCCGTGTAAATACTGATGTCGGGATCTTTGAAGTAAGGCGCATCCACTGCGAATTCATTCAGCGCCCATTTTATCGCTTCGATAAATGCTATGCCTGTGATCAGGCCTGTATAGCCAGCCACGACGGTGATCAGGATAGATTCCTGTAAAAAAAGGCCGACAATGGAATTCGGTGTGGCGCCGAGGGCTTTTCGAATACCGATCTCCCTGGTGCGATCTTTCACAATGATCAGCATGATATTACTCACCCCCACTATGCCGGCGATGATCGTAAAAATGCCGATAATCCATAGAAATATCCTGATGCCGAAAAAGAGGCTTATGAACTTATAAAAATTCTCTGTGCTGTTCCAGATAAACACTGCCTTGGTGTCATCAGGGCTGAATTGGTGTTTGGCAGCCAGTAATTTCCTCGTATTCTCTTCCATTACCCGGCTTTCCTTCACCGTCGCATCACCCATGGTGTACATGATACCGTGCAGCCGGTTTTTGGCATTATATGCCAGTTGTGCGGTACTTAGTGGAATAAAGATGCGGTTTTTCTCTCCTTCATCGCCCTGATCTTCGTAAACTCCGACAACTTTATATGGAATGCCACGCACATCAATCCATTTTCCGACGGGGTTCTCGTCACCAAAAAGATTTTCGACCACTTTAGTACCGAGAATGGTCACCTTACGGCGTTGATCCATATCGGCTTTATTGATGTACCGGCCATGAAGAAGAGTCTGATTTTCAATAAATATCATTTCCGGGGTAATGCCCGTCACATCAAAGGAGGAGTATCTGTCCTTGTACCGCACAACGAATTCGCCCCAGCAGTAAAACCGACCCGTGATGTGCTCCAGCCCGTTTACCTTTTCCTTCAGGTATGTAAGGTCTTCGTTTTTAAGTGAAATATTACGCCCGGGTTTCATGCCGCGATAGGGTTCGCTGGTCCTGCCGGGAAATATCCACAGGGTATTCATCGCATTCCTGCTAAAGTCAGCCTCCACACCATGCTGCAGTCCTGAACCGAAACCGAGCAGGATCATCAGCATGAAAATGCCCCATGCTACGCTGAAGGCTGTGAGAAATGTGCGCAGTTTATTTTTGCGTATCGTAAATAATATCTCCTGCCATTTGTCTATATCGAACATTCTCCTCCGGTTTTTACGCAGAAATTGTCATTTTCTCATCGATGATCACCCCGTCTTTAAGTTGGATGATACGGTCTGTTTTGGAGGCGATATCGTGCTCATGGGTTACGATGAGTACGGTCATGCCTTTTTTGTTGACTTCTCTGAAAATGTCCATCACCTCTTCCGATGTTTTTGAATCAAGTGCTCCGGTTGGTTCGTCGGCCAGGATCACTTTGGGGTTCGAGATCAGCGCTCTGGCTATGGCAATTCGTTGTTTTTGTCCACCAGATAATTCGGAAGGCATATGCTCGGCCCATTCCTTCAAACCCACCATTTCGAGGTATTCAAGGGCTTTTTTGTTCCTCTTCCTCCTGCTCACCTTCTGATAGTAAAGTGGTAATGCCACATTTTCCATGGCATTTTTAAAGGAGAGCAGATTGAATGACTGGAACACAAATCCGATGAAGCGATTGCGATAAAAAGCAGCCTTCCTTTCTGAAAGGTTTTTGATTAGTGTATTATCGAGTGTATAAGTACCCGAATCATACTCGTCGAGAATACCCAGGATATTGAGCATTGTCGATTTGCCCGAGCCGGATGACCCCATGATGGAGACCAGTTCACCGGCTCCGATCTCGAGGGAAATTTTTTTCAACACTTCAAGGGAGTGGTTGCCCACCTGATAGGATTTGGTGATGTTTTTCAATGAGATCATACCACTTCGTTAAATTCTCGCGTTATGTTACAAAATATGAGTTTGCCGGCTCATCACGCGCAGGTAGTCAGGGAAACAATGTTTGATCGAATAAGCTGTACAATTACATACGATCTTATCCCGCAAAAATGATAAAATATTCATGAAACGGAACGAATTATTATACCATGGCCAAAAAATCGATTATAAACGGCTTGTACCTTATTTTGAAATTTTGATTCGCCTGTAAGTGTATTCATTTATAATTTTGACCTTTAGCTTCCGGAGCATAATATGCTGAAGAATTTTTGCATACTTTTCATGATCATTGGCCTATCTTTTGCCTGCTTTGAGGCAAGAGCCCAGGCTTTCAATCCCTATCAGCATGCCTACCAGGGCTGGAATGGCGAAGGCATCAAAAAGGGCAGTGGATTCAGGCGGTTTTTAAATAAGTTTTCTGCAAATGTCTCAGTTGGGTACGGCCATACATTCTACAGCCATGTCGTGCCGGCAGATGTATTGGAAACCCCCGATAAACTTATCATGCTGGGCACTTACACGGTCAATGGGAACCAAGTGGATTATACAGGCGTGACGGATTGGCTTAATGCGCCGGCTCCTGTGAGTGGAACAATGAGCATCGCCACGGGAAGCGATAACCGGATACTCTATACCGATAGCGCAGAAAATAAATATAAAGGCAGTGGCTTCAGCATACCGGTTGATGCGAGTCTTCAGTTTGATATCGATAGATTCAGGATCGGGGGTGGAATTTCCTATGAGTTTCACAAGGTAAATCAACTTAAACCCAAGAATCAGGGACAATGGCCATACAAGACCAATTTTACATTAGCGACGATGTTCAGGTATTACTTTTACATTGGAGCGAAGGTGTATCATCTTAAGGGATGGGATTACAATGTGGACATCAGAATCGGCAAAGTAAAATATGGGGGGCAATACGATAAGAGTGTGTTGCAAAATGGTCTGTTTTTCAACATTGGCATTCCACTCGAATATGAATTTTCAGAATATTTCTGGGTTTTTGTGAGGCCGTCATTTGAGTATAAAAACTATACAATCGCTCTGCCTGCAGGTGATGTGGCGGCAGGTGGCATCCAGTTTAATCAACCTGCTCTTTATGTAAATGTTGGAGTGAGAATGAAACTGCCCGAGATCAGAAGGTGTCCGATAAAATCATGTCAAACACAACTGAAACATGTCCATGGCAGCAGGGAATTCAGGGGGCAGCCGTTCTACAAAGAACAAAACCCAAAGATTGGCCAGTTGTACCCCAAACTGAAGATGCACCAGAAAAAATATAAAGGAAAAAATTAGCCTCGACCATCATCCTTTTTCGCTCTCATAAGGGTCAAAATCATCGTTTTTCCAAGATTGTTATTTACTGGCTTGAAATTTGAATCTAAACACAGCACTCTCATAATTTTTGATTAAATTGCGCCGAATTTTTAGAATTTGAAAACGTAATATTTTGGAAAGAACAGGAGGACATATAATACCCATAAATATTGAGGATGAAATGAGGGGTGCATACATCGATTATTCGATGTCGGTCATCATTTCACGAGCACTGCCGGATGTGCGTGACGGGCTCAAACCCGTGCACAGAAGGGTGCTGTACGGAATGCTCGAACTGGGTGTTACACATAACCGGCCTTATAAAAAATCAGCCAGAATAGTAGGAGAGGTGCTCGGTAAGTATCACCCGCACGGTGATTCCTCGGTTTATGATTCCATGGTGAGAATGGCGCAGGAATGGTCGCTCAGGTATCCTCTGGTCGATGGCCAGGGAAACTTCGGCTCCATCGATGGGGATTCGCCCGCTGCGATGCGATATACAGAAGCCAGACTAAGGCGTATTGCGGAAGAATTGCTGAAAGATATCAATAAGAATACGGTTGATTATCAACCGAATTTTGATGACTCGCTCAAGGAGCCGTCGGTTTTACCGGCAGGTATCCCGAACCTGCTAATCAACGGAGCCTCAGGTATCGCTGTAGGGATGGCCACCAATATGCCGCCGCACAATCTCACGGAAGTTATCGATGGCATTAATGCCTATATCGACAACAAAGACATAGAGATAAGTGAGTTGATGAAATATGTATTGGCACCCGATTTCCCGACAGGTGGCATTATTTATGGCTATCAGGGTGTTGTGAATGCCTTTCAGACCGGGAGGGGGAGAATTGTGCTGCGTGCCCGCGCCCATTTTGATCAGACTAAAACTGGCAAGGAACAGATCATCGTGACCGAAATACCATACATGGTCAACAAGGCTTCGATGATAGAGCGCACAGCGGCATTGGTCAATGAAAAGAAAATTGAAGGCATTTCTGATATCCGTGATGAATCTGACAAGCAAGGGCTACGTGTGGTTTACGACCTGAAAAAAGATGCCATTCCCAATATTGTCTTAAATAATCTTTTCAAATACACACAGCTTCAATCTTCGTTTGGTGTCAATAATGTAGCATTGGTCAAGGGCAGACCGCAGACATTGAATCTGAAAGACCTGATCAGGCATTATGTAGATCATCGCCATGAGGTAGTTATTCGCAGGACACAGTTTGAACTTGATGAGGCCGAAAAGCGTGCCCATATCCTGGAGGGCTATCTCATAGCGCTGGACAATCTTGACGAGATAATTGCACTTATCAGGGGTTCCCGTGATCCGGAAACAGCCAGGGAGGGATTAATAAAAAACTTTGACCTGACTGAGATTCAGGCAAGAGCAATTCTCGACATGAGACTGCACAGGCTGACAGGGCTGGAAAGGGAGAAAATTCAGAAAGAGTATGACGAACTTCTGCAATTTATCAAAGAGTTGAAGGAGATCCTCGCCAATGAGGACATCAGGATGCAGATCATCAAGGATGAATTGAATGTGATCAAAGAACGCTACGGCGATGAAAGACGTACTGAAATCGTACACAGCGCCGATGATATCAATATCGAGGATATCATTCCTGATGAAGAGATGGTGATCACGATCTCTCATCAGGGCTATGTTAAGCGGACACCGCTTGCCGAATATCGAACGCAGGGCAGGGGAGGCGTCGGCAGCAGGGGCACGGCCACCAAGGAAGATGATTTTGCAGAGCATCTTTTCATTGCCACTACGCACAATTATCTCCTCATCTTTACTGACTATGGTAAGGTGTACTGGAAACGTGTTTATGAAATTCCGGAAGGTAATAAAACAGCCAGGGGCAGAGCATTGCAAAATCTGATCAATATTGAATCGGGTGACACAGTTCGCGCGGTAATCAATGTGAAAAACCTCTCTGACGAGGATTACATCAACAATCATTACATTGTGATGTGTACCGAGAAAGGTATGGTGAAAAAGACCCTGCTCGAAGCTTATTCCAGACCAAGGCAAAACGGTATCAATGCCATCACCATCAACGAGGGTGACAGGCTCCTTGAGGTCAGGCTGACAAACGGCGACAATCATATTGTAATAGGAGTTGAATCAGGTCGGGCAATACATTTTCATGAGACGCAGGTCAGAACAATGGGACGGGTCGCCGCAGGAGTAAAAGGCATTAGCCTGGACAGCGCCAATGACAAGGTGATCGGCATGGTATGTATCAGAAGGGAGGAGGCCAATCTGCTCGTAGTATCGCAAAAAGGTTTTGGAAAGCGATCCAAAGTCTCGGAGTATCGTATTACCCACCGAGGAGGAAAAGGTGTAAAAACCATGAATGTCACGGAAAAAACCGGGAAGGTTGTAGCCATTAAGGAGGTGACGGATACGGATGAACTGATGATCATCAACAAGTCGGGTATCATCATACGTATGGCTGTAAAAGATCTGAGAGTTATGGGCCGGGCTACCCAGGGAGTAAAGCTGATCAGGCTGAACGAAAATGATGAAATTTCATCGGTAGCTGTGATTAAAAAGCTGGAAAGCAACGAACAAAATGAAAATGGTGAAGAGGGGAAAGCAGATAAGACTGATCAAAAAGATGAGTCTGAAGACAAAAATGAATAATAGAATTTACTATTTTTAAAAATCAATAATATCTTGAAATAAATCGTTAACTCAATACTGTTAAAAATGAAAAAGCCACTTTTTGTAATTTTATTATTGAGCCTTAGTATCGTAGCCTCTGCACAATATGTGCCCAAAGGTAAAGTAACTAAGGCAGAAACCGCGTTGACCCAGGGAAAGTTGGATATTGCCAAGGCGGAAATCGATGAAGCATTTAAGATAGATGCAAAAGGTAAAGTTTCGAAAGCTGCCAAAAACTGGTACCTGAAAGGCAGGGTCTATAAAGCAATCTTTATGGATGACAGTACCCAATTTAAAGATTTGGTAGATAAAGAAACGGCCCTTAAGACTGCAGTAGATGCTTTCAATAAGATTAAGGAAATGGAAAAGGAGAATTCCACTTATGTGATATTCGCCGATCAGGAGCTTAGTGCGCTATATGCCTACATCTTAAATAAAGGTGCAGAGGAGTATAATAAGAAAGATTATAAAGCTGCATATGATAATTTTAGCGATGCATTATTAGTCATGCCTGCTGACACCACAGCGTTGCTATATGGCGGGGTAGCAGCTCAGCAAGCCGGCCTGACTGACCAGGCGATAGAAAAGTATAATAAGCTCATAGAAACAGGACATGCCGATATGGATACATATCGCACGCTGATTTATTTATACAGAGCCGAAAAAGAAGATCTGAGAGCGGTGATAAACACTATCAATAAGGCGTTGGAAAAATATCCCGGAGATAAAGAATTGATTCAGGAAAAGATCCGGACCCTTATTCTTATGGATCAGAAAGACGAGGCGGTCAAGGAGCTGAATGACGCCATCAGTAAGGACCCAACAAATGAGACATTTTATTATTTCCTCGGATACATTTATGATCAAATCGGAGATTCAGAAAAATCGATAGAAAATTATAAAAAGGCCATCGAGTTAAAACCGGATTATTTTGATGCTAATTACAACCTTGCGGTGGTATATTATAACATGGCCCGTGACATCTATAAAGAGCTCAACGATATGTCTCTTGAGGATTATCGTAAAAATGAGGAAGAATATCTGGCCAAAGCCAATGAAGCACTGGAAAATGCGCTACCATATTTTGAAAAGGCTGCTGAGGTCATGCCGGCAGATAACCCGGATGTTCAGTTGCTTGAGACG
>WGED01000453.1 GCA_015492915.1 Cyclobacteriaceae bacterium | reverse complement strand
GAGTTGGCCTCATTAATCTGCGCTTTTTCCATCACCTCGCGGATGTTGTCTTCCAGAATGGCCAGCTCTTCTTGTTTCATGCTGATCTGATCCTCGAGATCGGCGAGTTGCATCTCCTGTTCGCTCACGGCATCGAGCAATACAGTATTTTCCTTTTTGTACTGTTCAACAACTTCTTCGAGCTTTGCAATGCGCTGTGACTTTTTAGCCAGTTCTCTTTTTAACCTGGAAATGGTTTTGAGGTAAGCCTGGCTGTTAACCGATGATTTGTTGAGTTCTTTTTCAAGCTGATCGATTTTTTCTTCCGTACTGCGAACATATTCGTTCAGTTCGTTCATCCTTTTTATATAATCTTCATATTTGGTGCCTGCCTCAAGGTCCAGTTGCAGGGCGTTTCTCTCTTTGTCGATGCTGTCGAGAAGGGCGCCGACCTCTTCAAGGGTGCTGGCGGCCATTTGTGCCCTGGTCAGTTCGGCTTTGAGCTCCTCATTTTCCATTTTAAGTTTTTCGGCTTCTTCTTTTGGCACGCATGACCAGAAGGATAAAATTGCGAGTAAAATAATTACAGATGATCGTATCATGTTGGTATGTATTAGGGTGAAAAACAGAGTAATGTAAATTTAATTATTTTTATTGGCAATGGGTGGTCGAAAGCTTTAATACTAAAACTTTATCCCATAGTAGCCCATTATATTTCGTGCCCGTTCCAGCTTTTCTTCCAGGCTCATATGACCGTCGAGCCAATGGATATTGATTCCTTCCCGCTCCATCTTTCTAAACCACGTCATCTGCCGCTTGGCGAATTGGTGAATGGCCGTTTCCAGTTTTTTGAACATCTCTTCATAAGACATTTGCCCGGTCAGGTGCATCGTAATGTATTTATACTCAAGACCGTAAAACATCAGATCTTCGGGGCTTACCTTTTTCAGTAGTCGCGCTACTTCTTCGATCATGCCTTCTTCGAGTCTTGCCCTGAGCCGCTCGGTGATGCGTCTCCGGCGACTGTTCCGGTCGTATTTTATGCCGATAATCACTGTGTTGATTTCAGGAAATGATGTTTCAACTTCCGGATGGTTCTGATACCATGTGGCGATTTCAATGGCTCTGATGGTTCTCTTTTTATGTTTCGTATCGGTAGTATTGTGCAGTTCAGGTTTCAACTTTTTCAGAAGAGCTGTTAGTTCGCTCAACTCTTTTTTCTCAAGTTTTTCCCTCAACGCAGGATTCACCGGAACGTTGATGAGTTTATAACCTTTTAATACGGCTTCGATATACATGCCGGTGCCACCCACCAGGAGCGGCAACTTGCCCTTCGCGCTGATCTCTTCAAATGCGATCAGAAAATCTTTCTGAAATTCATAGACATTATACTTGTAGCCGGGGTTGCGGATGTCGATCAGATGATAAGGCACCGTTTGACCCTCTACGATATAGTCGTCATAATCTTTGCCTGTACCGATGTTCATGTCACGGTACACCTGCCTTGAGTCGGCGCTGATGATCTCACCACCCACTTTGTCCGCCAGCACGGCAGCAAAGTGGGTTTTGCCGCTCGCCGTGGGACCTGTGACAGTGATGAGATTGATGGCACTCATGAAAAATCAATGATTTTAACGGAAAATTCAATAGGGATCACAGCCACAACAAAGCGACTTTTATATACGCTTATTTTTTGCATTGCTCCATGAAAATATTTTTCCACCTTTTTTTATTTTCAATGATATCATAAAAACTGTCAAGATAGCTAATGCATTCCTTTTTGGTTGCCGGGGTGAAAAGGTCAAAATTCTCATAGAGGCTGTAAATCGCATCTTTCTTTTCGCTAAATAATTGCACAGCTTCCGACACAATTTCTTCCGGCAGACATTTGCCCCAATAGAGCCGTTGCCGTACACTTTTGATACCGAGCACGGGGGCAGGGATCGCATATTCGGCATTGACCATGCCCGTGTAGTCAAAATCATAGGGGATCACATAAGGCGCCGGCTCGGCTATGTCATTTATTCTCAGCAGTTTTACGTTTTGAAGATTGGGCACCTCCCAGTCGGTATTCCCGATCATAAACTGAAACACTGCAATCAAAGCAAGGTGCTCATTATTGGTGAGTTTGGGATTAAGTCCTTTTTGTTTTATGAGAAAGCCATTGAGCCTTTTGGCCATCATATATTCATCTTCTATCACAAATCCGTACCGTGTTATGGGTTTTAGTTTACCCTTGCTGTCGATGTAATTAATTTTAAGTAGCCTGACTTTAAAACTTTTATCGGTGAGCAGATTTAAGGTGCGGTATATCAGGTATTCTTTCAGGATGTACTGCTCGTACCGGCTTTGCATTTTGCAGGCATTCACCAGCTTGAGTTTTTTCAACTGGTCATAGGATTTATCTTCAAATTGTGTGTTTTTGAAGTTGAGCATGATGGGCGGGAAGGCACAATTTTCCCTGCGATAGTTGCCACGTGCTCTCAGCCTGATCATGTAGGTCTTGCCGTTGAGAGAGAGTTCCCCTTTCTGATATTCCTCCTTTTTACTGTTTCTCAACAGATGTTTCATATCTGTCTTCAGCTCGATTTCCAATACATCATCAGTATCAAAAAGCTTTCCTCCTTCATCAGGCCTTGCAGAGAGGGCAGGCCTGGCGATTATTAAAAAAATCATCAAAAATCCATAGGATAATGATCTGATCGGATATCGAAGTCCATTTATTCGTTTAATGAATTCCATATAAAAAAATGATGATTATTAGTCAATAATAATAAAAAATGGCGGTACAATCATGTCCGCCTGTCAGTATCTTCTGTAAAAAGTGCAGGGCATTTATCCCTGTCGGTTAATAATTGGTAATACGTTACCAGGTTGAAGTTTTCATCTTCAGTGCAGCGTTCAGGATGTCCCGCTTGCTCACCAGGCCTTTCAGTCTGCCTTTGGCATCGACCACGGGGAATCTCCTGAAACGGTGCTTCAAAAACATATTGGCCACATCCACGATGTCGGCGTCAACCGGCACGGAAATTATGTCCTTGTGCATATAATCCCTGACATAGTGCTTGCTCACGGGTTGGTTGTGATAGACGCTGTCCATCACCACCCGCAGGCAGTCTTGTTCGGAAATGATACCGATCAGTTCACCGTCATCATTTAAAACAGGCGCTCCTGAAATCTGGTTTTCGCTGAGCACTTTGATGACATGGCCAATTTCATCGTCAGGCTTAAAGGTAATGAGGTCTGTCGCCATGTATTTGGTGACAGGTTCAAATTCATGCTTCGCAGTGTCAGTCGTTTCGAAATTTGGTGTGAAATTCATAAGCTGTAAGTTTTTAAGTTTAGTAATCGGTTCATGCTCAGGGAGTGCTGTTTTTATAAGTGCGCTTTCTCCCATGCTATTGCCATAATAGCATTTTTATCCCTTTTTTCAAAGGTTTTTGAAGCAAAAGAAAATACGATGGGATGAAAATATGGTTTCAAACATGTATAATTCCATTACTATAGTGAGTAAAAAAATATCGGAATATTGATTCGTATAAAATAGAGGAATGTGAACTTTTCGTGTAAATTTATGAGGTGTTTGCAATTAATCAGGAAATCAAAATCATGAAGAAAGGGCTGTTTTTCATTACGGTATTTGGCTTGATCCTGTGGTTGTTTGCATGCGGCAATCCGTCATCCCAGGGGCCGCCTAACGTGCTGTTCATCGCTGTCGACGACCTCAGGCCCGAGCTGAATGTCTATGGTGCCGCGTATATTCATTCACCTAATCTCGACCGTTTGGCAGAAGAGGGTATCATCTTCGATCGCGCCTATTGCAATGTGCCTGTTTGCGGTGCTTCGCGCGCCAGCCTGCTCACGGGCATCAAACCTACCCGCGAGCGGTTTGTGCGTTTTGACACCTGGGCCGAGAAAGATGCTCCGGGTGCTTTGAGCCTGCCGGGATACTTCAAATCCCATGGATATTACACAATTTCCAACGGCAAGGTTTTTCATCACAAAAAAGATATGCTCGACAGTTGGAGTGAGGCCCCCTGGAGGCCCAAAGGCAAAAAGGCCGGTGGACGGGGGTATATCACACCTGAGAACATTGCAGTCGCCAAAGAGAACAGGGGCAGGGGATGGCCATGGGAAAATACCGATGCCCCCGATACGGCCTATGCCGACGGGCTGATAGCGAAAAAAACCATTGAAGATCTGAGTAGGCTCAAGGAGATGGGTAAGCCTTTTTTTCTCGCCGCAGGTTTCATGAAGCCGCATCTTCCCTTTATCGCCCCAAAGAAATATTGGGACCTCTATCCTCCTGAAACCATCTCATTGCCTGACGATTATTTTATTCCTGAAAATGCCCCGAAAGCTGCGATCCACAATTTCGGGGAGTTGCGCGGCTATTATGGCGTGCCAATAGAAGGGCCTGTGCCCGACAGCATGGCGCTGAAACTCATCAGGGGCTATCGCGCCTGTGTCAGCTATGTGGATGCGCAGATCGGCAAGGTGCTGGACGCCCTCGATGAACTTGGGCTGAAGGAGAATACCATCGTCGTGCTGTGGGGAGACCACGGCTGGCTGTTGGGTGATCATACATTGTGGTGCAAGCACTCCAATTTCAATGCTGCACTGCGTGCGCCACTGATCGTCAGAGCGCCCGGATTTAAAGGCGGACAGAGAAGTAATTCCCTTGTGGAATTCATAGATATTTTTCCTTCACTATGTGAGCTGGCCGG
>WGED01000452.1 GCA_015492915.1 Cyclobacteriaceae bacterium | reverse complement strand
GTGCAAATATGTAAACATGTAAGATTGAAATTTTATTTACTAAAATGATGGGGATGAAAAAATGACAAAAAAGAAGTACAAAACAGGATTATCTACTGCCTTGCAGGCAGCAAGCCCTCCAATTGATACGGCATCGTATATAACCAAAAGAAAGGTTCCAGCAAGTCGTGCAGGTCGTGTTGGTGTAACCTTTTGGGTAACTCCAGAAATGAAACAGGCGATTGCTATTCTTGCCGCAGAGACCGGTTATACAAAGCAAGCTCTTTTAGAAGAAGCCTTAAACGATAAATTAGAAAGGATGGGAAAAAAAAGAATTGAATAAATAGTTATTAAAGCAGAGAAAGATGTTGTGTCATTCAATAAAAAATGCGCTAATATTTTATGTACATCTCCCCCAGAAAGAAAGTACGGAAAAATGGCGCATGGTTCCACGATCATACAGCAGCGTTCCTTCAGCCTCCAGGTCAGGACGTAAATCCCATGCATGACCGTGTTTATTTATACAGAAATTTATTGCATTTTGTCTGCTTTTTCTTGTGTCTGTCTTCCAGTGATAAAAAACTTGAGATATGGCGAAAATGCCCGTAAATTCAGTATAAATCATGAGGTCACATAATAGCACAATTCAAGAATGTATGGAATGGCAGGCGAAACTTGTTCAGATGTTCCCTACATACTCTTTTTCTGCTTTATAAAGGCAATAAATGAAGCGCTGATATTTTCCCGCTTATCGCCACTGTCATTCAATAATCCGACAAATTCAGATTTTAACACATACCAATCCCGGTTTTTTTGTCGCGCTAAATCCCGGCAGGTCTCATAAGCCCGTGGATCCAGATAACCGTCCAGGTTATCGACCGTGTAGCTCGAACCGGGTTTTCTTAATTTTGTTATATTTGATTGAACTTTTGGGGTGAACGTGACGATATCTCGTTTATCGAGTGTAACGTTATAATCTGGCAAGTGATTATGTTTGCAGATATCCTTGATCATCCAGCGAAACTTATTAAGACGACCACGTGATCCACTTTTTTGGTGCAATTTTTCTAACGAAATCTTCCATTCCCTATCCTTACCACAATGTTTTCTGGCTATTTCATAAGTTCGTCTCTCTAGCGGCTTTCTCAGCTTAAAATAATCCCGGTGTATTGTTAGGACTTCTTTATGTTGGATCGCTCGGTACAGCCAGTCGCTAAGTTTTACCTGTATTTCAATCATTCTTCCGTCTCTGGTCTCTCGTATGATTTCCCAACTATCAATCAAACCAAATCCAGAGGTTGTCTCATGACCACCCGTTAATATTGTCGTGGTTATCCTTGTTCCAGACAGACGGTCAAAAGCCGTATGTAACCGTTTATATCCATCACCACTGGTCTCACGATTGGTTTGATAGAGTAAATCATAAGCTTTCAAACATACTATTTGTCCTGGTTCTTCGCCCTTATTCATTTTTGCAACAATTTGCGAGATACAATAGATTAATATATCTTTATCGTGTATATTCGCTATCCCTAATACACTCGGAGTTATTGTTATTTTCGTATCACCATTACTATAGCTCCGTATCTCCGTATCAGGCTTGGTGGAGAGAGTGAACATAGGATGTTCCATGGAACCCATATCATCCTTGGGAACCGCATCCAGGATATCACAGACGAAGAAATCCCCCTGGTGACGCTCCGGTAGCAAAACGCTACGCTTGGCTTTATCTGACAAAATTTGTCTCCCTGTTCCTGAAACTCGCGACCCTGTTCCTGAAACTCGCGACCCTGTTCCTGAAACTCGGTTTGCAACGTTGAAACTCGCCCCAACTATCGTGGTTTCAGGAACAATACGCCTTTTTATCGTGGTTTCAGGAATAAATCATCGTGGTTTCAGAGTCGCCTGTGGATATCTTTTGGTCTTTCGTGGTTTCAGGAACACTCTTTCGTGGTTTCAGGAACACTCTTTCGTGGTTTCAGGAACATTCTTTATACTGATTTATGCTTATTTTTATTTATTTTTCAATAAGTTAGAAGGCTGTGGATAAGTCCGTAACACGTATTTAACACGATTCTAACACAGGCTGCCTTGTGGATAAGTCCAATTTCCAGCTCCCTCAGCTATCTTTCTTGCTAAGAATTGGTGATTTTCGCAAAAATCAATGATCAAACTTCAAGCTTTTACCTCGTCGCAAGCGCTTTAAGAGGCTTGGCAATAAAAGGCTCATGCTTTCTGGCCAGATCATACCCTAGAACTGTTTCAGAGCATTGCTGAGAGGCGTTTCAAAATTTTTGGCCAAAAGACCCATCCTTGCCTGATTTGCCTCTGTCTGATCATCTCTGTCATTTTTATAACAGAGCTGTTTTTTCGGCGTGCCGGCGTTCAATTATCTTCGATAGCACAGGATCCTATCCTGCCAGACGTCGCTTACAGAAGTTGATCTGACGGCTTAACGAAGTCAAAAAGCTTGGAAACGGCCCAAACAAATAAGTGCCACAGAAAGCCCCCTTTCTTCCCAAGGGCTCATCAATCAATCAGGCCTGGTCCGCCAACAGCACCTACATCTGGATAATGAGAGGATTTTTGTATCGCATCACAATCATGGACTGGCACAACCGCAAAGTCCTATCGTGCTGTTTTCCGAACAATATGGATACTTCGTTCTGTTTTGAAGCGTTAGATGAAGCCCTTGGCAAATGACGTAGTTTTTATAGAACATAAATCGTACTAATTTGGAATATATACAAAATATGATAGTCATCTCCAACGAATAGGGATAGCTCAGTTGACACAGGGTTTGCTGCTGTGCTAAGCGTTCAAATTGTGAATGCAAAATAAGAAATATTTATGGTAAACAATCCAACTCATGTTAGCCAGACTGTATTGATATTCAGATTGTATTTAGGATTTTAACCGGTATTTGCACCCTTTGAATGTAACTTACACTTATAAGTTTGCATATCAATACAGCCTAGTTAGCAAAAATGATATTTATAGTCTGCGGATGTGTTTGTGAAATGTCTATATCCAACCAAGAAATTACTCGAAAAATACTAAGTAAAATTGACAATGACTCTGCTATCTCACAAAAGAGGCTGGCAGAAGAAATAGATATTTCAGTAGGTGCAATCAACTGGCATATAAAGCGTTGTGTTTCGAAGGGATTGATTAAATTGAAACAGGCGCCTGTACGGCGCTATCTCTATTACCTGACTCCGGAAGGATTTGCTGAAAAAACCCGTCTTACAGCAAATTACCTACAGGCTGGTTTTGATATTTTTAATACTGGTCGCAAGCAATATGAAAATATATTCCACAAATGTTTGAATAACAACTGGAACGTTATTGTTCTTTTTGGTGATACAATGATGACAGAGCTTGCCCTGCTGGTGGCATCTCGTTTTCCCAATACAAGAATTATAGGTGTTGTTGATAAGGAAACCAGTCGCAATGAATATTTTGGAATAAGGATTGTAACTTCACCCGATCAACTGATAAAATCTGATAGGCAGGAGCAGGTTCAGGCGGTTGTCGCCTGTCATTACAAGGCTTTAATTGACGGCTTTACAGACCGGGAACTTGTTCTTGACGCTTTCGGTCTTGATAGAACGCGTTTTCTTGTGCCGGAGTTTTTGAAATGAGTAAACCGGCCAAAAACAAACCAATATTTCCTGTCGGATGGATTGTCATATATACCAAACCAAATCAGGAAAAAACAGCAATCATCAATATTGAAAGACAGGGATTTAAAACATATTGCCCAATGATTGAGAGTACGCGCAAACATACGCGAAAGAATAATAAAATATCCAGGCCCCTGTTCCCTTCCTATGTATTCGTCCATCTTGATGAAAAG
>WGED01000451.1 GCA_015492915.1 Cyclobacteriaceae bacterium | reverse complement strand
TATAAGAGACAGATATCTTGAGAAAATGATTGATGAAGAAGTAAAAGGAATTATCGACAAATGCTACACGGAAGCAAAACAACTACTGACAAAAAAACGGGAGTATCTTGAGAAAATGGCTGAAGTCCTGCTCGAAAAAGAAGTAATAAGCCATAAAGAAATAGAAGATATTCTTGGCCCGAAAAATGGTAAAAATTGACGTTTGACAAATAGAAAATTCCCACACTAACCTGCCGGCATGGCGTTTCACCAGGCTGGCAGGTTATTTACTCTCCATTGCACAAAACCTTTATAGTATAAGATTAAAAGGATATTAGAATGTTTGGAGGCTGTTTGTTGTGGCATTGCTTTCATCTATTTTTGCGCCTGAAATTCAAACAGGCCGGCCATTTCAACAGGACAGCCTGTTACTAATAAGGAATTTATTGTTGATCTGCTGACGATACTCAAATACCTTAATTTTATAAAAGAATAACTCCATGAGAAATAAGGCAATTTTATGGTCTGTGATGATATGTACGCTCCTCTCTTTCAAAGCATTCGGCCAAATCGATGAGAGCAAAACCGGAGCCTGGTACATGTACTTCTGGACAACAAATATTAAACAAAGCCTGTTCGGATTTCAGGGCGATATTCAGTACCGTAACTGGAACTTAATGGGAGATCTGGAGCAGTTATTGCTGCGTGGAGGATTTACCTATACCACGCCCAAATCTGACGTGAAATTCACGTTGGGTTATGCACATATCACCACCGGGGCCTATGGAGATGATAATACTACGGTGCCGGAGAGCCGTATCTATCAGGAAGCGCTGATTCCTCAGAAACTGGGGACAAGAGTTTACCTGGTGCACAGGTTCAGGTTCGAGCAGCGATTTGTCCAGGATCAGAATTTCAGGACAAGGTGGCGATATAATTTTTTCATCAATGTGCCGCTTAATAAGATCGACCTGAAAAAAGGCGCAGTTTATATTGCCCTGTATAATGAATTATTTATCAATGGCGAGCGCAGGATTGACAGTAATACTACCGTGGAAATATTTGACAGAAACAGGGCATACGGAGCCCTGGGGTACAGCCTTTCGGACAATCTGAGGATACAAGGAGGATACATGCAACAAATCACCGACAACTGGAGCAAGGGACAGTTGCAGTTCAGCCTGCACCACAGTTTTTGACAACACTCAGCCCCCTTTCCATTTCGTCATTCTGAGAGCATAGCCCGAAGAATCTGCTGTTATGTTTCCCTATCATTTTTTCCATTTGGTAGACTCTTCGCTCCATGATGTTCAGCTCAAAGTGACGTTGAGTATGGGAAAACGATGATTATTCCCTCCGCGCACCCTTTGATCCCTTAAGGGAGCCTGTGTGCATATTGGGTTGCTCCTTCAGGGGTTAGGGTTGCGCAGGGCATGAAAAAAAGGCTATTTTCTCATGGAAGCATCATTGCAGACTGAGGGAGGCCCCGCCCCGCTTGGTAACAAGCGGGAGAATCCGGGGGTGATCGCTTTTATTTATTCTAAAAACTAATAAATACTATAGTTCCCCTTCCGCTTATAAAAGCGAAAGTTCGGCGACCCCCTGAGGGGAAGTAATGCATTTCTATGAAAACACTACGTCAGCCTGAATTCCTGGCCTCGTCAGGCGGGCTTCGCTTCGTCCCGATGGTAAGGTATCTCCGGCTTGTCTTTGTCTTTGACGAGGACGCACTCACCCTTCACAAAGCCTTTCCATGACTATGAGAAATCGATGATTTTTCTTATTCGCTCAGACATCAAACTCAATACCCTGCGCCAAGGGCAATGAAGTTCCGTAATTGATCGTATTGGTCTGGCGCCGCATATAAGCTTTCCATGCATCGGAGCCCGACTCCCTGCCGCCACCGGTCTCTTTCTCGCCCCCGAAAGCACCGCCGATCTCGGCACCCGAAGTACCGATATTAACATTGGCGATACCGCAATCGGAGCCCTCATGCGAAAGAAAAGCCTCACTCTCTCTCAGATTGTTTGTGAAAATAGCCGATGACAATCCCTGCTTCACATCATTGTGGATAGCAATGGCATTCTTAACCTCACCGCTGTACCTGATCAGATAGAGAATGGGTGCAAAAGTTTCCTCCTGCACGATGGCATAATGATTTTGTACCGATGCGAGTGTAGGCAACACGTAGTTACCCTTGTCGTATTCATCGCCTTTCAGCACTTCACCACCGTAAATGATTTCACCGCCTTCCCTTTCGATCTCTTCAAGGGCATGCAGATATTTTTTCACAGCCTGCTGGTCAATCATCGGGCCCACGAGGTTTTTCTCATCGAGCGGATCGCCGATAGAAAGTGTTTTGTAGATATTTGTGAGCCTTTCGACTACTTTGTCGTAGATGTTTTCATGGATGATCAGTCTGCGTGTCGAGGTGCAGCGCTGACCTGTGGTGCCCACGGCGCCGAACACAGTGGCACGCATGGCCATTTCAAGGTCACTATCAGGTGTGATGATGATAGCGTTGTTGCCACCGAGTTCCAGAATCGTCTTGCCCAATCTGGCCGCCACTGTAGCACCTACCTTCTTGCCCATGGGTATGGAACCTGTGGCAGATATAAGCGGTATCCGCATGTCTTCAGACATTTTTTTACCAATATCCCGGCCACCGATCACGAGGTTGAATACTCCTTCAGGCACATCATTGCGCTCTAACACATCGCCGAGTATCCTGAAACAGGCTATGGCCGTCAACGGCGCCTTTTCGGATGGTTTCCAGATAGTCACATCACCACAGACAGCCGCGATCATCGCATTCCATGCCCACACGGCCACAGGGAAGTTGAACGCAGAAATAATGCCTACCGGACCGAGCGGATGATATTGCTCGTACATACGATGTTGCGGCCTCTCCGAATGCATCGTAAATCCGTAAAGCTGTCGGGATTGCCCTACGGCAAAGTCACAGATATCAATCATCTCCTGTACTTCACCCAGCCCCTCCTGCAATATCTTTCCACACTCGATACTCACCAAAATACCAAGTTCCCGCTTGTATTTCCTCAGCTCGAGGCCATATTGCCTGATGATCTCACCACGCTTCGGAGCTGGCACCATGCGCCATTCTTTAAAAGCCTCCTGCGCAGTTTTGACTACTTTTTCATAACCTTCGTCGTTGAGATCCTCCGCTTTACCTATCACCTCATTGGTGATTGGCGTGGTCACTTCCCAGGCAGTTCCTCCATGCACAGGCGCCCATTCACGGCCTGTGCAATACGATGGATTTTCTTTTGCAACCCGCAGTTTCCCAAATACGGAAACCACGAGATTTTCATTAAAAGATAGGTTGGTCTTCATAATCGTCTTCTATAGGTATTGTTTTTTCTGTGAATTCAATATCATATTTCTGCAACTCATCGAGCACAGGGTCGTATATCTCCCGTTTTATAGGCAAGTGTAGTCCTTTGATGTCTATATTCCCATTCAGGATCATTTTTGCTGCCATACCCATTGGCAATCCTACAGTTCTGGCCATTGCCGTATGGTCAGCATCCTCCCCAATTGTCACCATCGAACTTGTCTTCTGAAAACAATTACCGTCTTTATCTTTAAAAAAGAACTTATGCCACATCACGATCATGTCCTTGTCGTCAGGGCCGATTGTCCAAGACTTTTTAAGAATATGTTCGAGTATCTGCGCCGGGGTGGCCCTTTTAAGCCCGATCACCTCATCAGTGAAGATGCCGAGAGATTGTAACTTTTCCATCAAACCAGAGTCCTGATCAATCCTGAGATAATACATCAGTTTGAGCTCGACCGAGTCATGCGGATTGTACGGAAGAAAAGAATTAATAAACTCCCTGAAAGTCATATGCTCCGAATCCTCCACAATAAAACTGTCATCCGTAACTCCGAGCTGAACAAACAGGTCCCATGCCCTGCAAAAGCCTGGGCGACGCAGTGTGCCCCGATAGATTGTCTCAACATTCTGCAAACCGTATTTTTCAAGATACTTCAACGAATCCCTGTTAGCATAGCCCTCAAAAGCGCCGTAACCTTCTATTTCAATGCGCTCGGTGCGCCTGAAAAGCTTTGTATAAGGTATGTATTTATATCTGCCATTATGGCGGAACCGCACAGCACCGTCCCGTCCTGCCAGCACTACATTACGGGGATTCCAGGTAAATTTAAATTGCCAGGGATTGTCGTCATAACCCGGTGCCATAAGCCCGCCGGTGAATGACTCGAACACGGTGATCCTGTGGCCTTCATCCCTCAAATTGTCGATCACGCGCATGGCAGACATATGGTCGATGCCGGGGTCGAGCCCCATCTCATTCAGTACGAAGATGCCCGCCTTTCGAATCTCCTCTTCCTTCTCACGCATGCCGTCTGATTCATAGGAAGGGGTGACGAGGTTTACTTTGTGTTTCAGGCACGACGAAAGTACGAGTGTATGAAACCGCATGGGCAGCATGGACAACACGAGGTCGGCTTCTGCCACCAACGTATCGCGAGTCGAATCATCATGTATGTCTGCACTAACGGCTTTACAGTTGTTCAAGCCGGCAATGAACTTTTGCGCTGCCCTTATATCCTTGTCGGCAATAGTGATCTGCCATTGATTGGCAACGCTTTCCTTTGCCAGATACTGTATCAGAGAGGGTGCCGATCTGCCTGAACCGAATATTAATATTTTTCTCATAGACTGCTTTAATGTATTACTCAGTAACCTCGCAAGCTGAGGTGATAAATATTCTCATTTCTTTTATTAAACGTCCTGGCCCTTGTTGGTGCTTTCGAAGATCTTATCTGCTGATGAAGCGATAAATCCTCTGAAAAGATTACCATCTTTGCCCGGATACCTTTTGGCAAACTCATAATAGCACGCAGGCACCACGTATTTTCCATCCTTAAATTCTACTTCTTTGTTGTATGCAATGGTCGAAGATTGCTCGAGCAGATCGGCCGGCGTGCCTTTCACCTCGCCACCAGAATCGTTCAACTTAAAGCCGTTATCCTTGAGGAACCGGTTAACTTCCTGTATGGTGTCAAAATTTTGGAGGTGATGGATACTGACTGTGAAGTGGTTGACCCTGAAGCCAAATGCAGCCATCCACGCAGCATACTCGCTCGCTTCCTTCAGAGTGAGATAATCTTTATATGAAACCTGCCATGGCCTGCCGCTAAACAGGAATTTCGGATCATTGGTATAGCCCTCAGGAATCTGATCAATCAGCTTTTGGATGATGCGCTGTATGTTATCGTCAAACTCTTCGAGCTTTAACTGGCTGATAAAAATGAGCGGCATCACTGTGTCAGGATGTTCAAAATGTTTTGCAAAGAGTTTCTTTTTCTCAAAATGATACTGTCCCTTTTCTTCATAACCCCGCTCCCGGAATGCTTGGCTCAATACATCCACATCAATCATCGGGTGTCCGTAAGTGCGGAATGCCACGTGATCATTAATTACTTTTTCGCCTTTAGCAGTAAAGAGATCATGTATGCGTTGTGCCGGCGGATTCGTTTCGACATAATCTTTCCACAACAAATCCAGCAATTCGGTTAATGTGTAGTTGCTCATAATAATTGTGTTTAGGTTTCTCTCATTAATAAAATAACGCAGAATCATCATGAATATCCACGATGATTCTGCAATTTTTGGGTATTCAGGTTGGACAGGTTTTGCCTGTCTGTTACTATCTTATTATGGGTGTCAGTACAATATCCTTATACATTACCTTTCCATGGTCGCCTTGTAAATAAATCGGCCCCGGCCTGAATTCATCAGAAGTCATGGCCCCACCGGTCACGCCGTCTACAGGCTGATTGTCTATGATCTTTTTGCCATTCAGGATTACCGTCAGATGCCTGTCGCACAATGTAATATCCATATCCTGCCATTTACCTGCCTTTTTCTCTGCCGACATCGAAGGTGTGATGCGGCTGTACAACGCTCCCATATTGTGACTGTCGAGCGGTTTGCCATAACTGTCCATCACCTGGACTTCATAAATACCCCGCAGATAGATGCCGCTGTTGCTGCCTTCCGGTACATTGACTTTCAACTTCAGATTAAAATCTTCGAACTCAGCATCTGTTCTAAGGTTGCCATAATGGATGTGAGGTTGCCCGGGCTTCTGAACAGGATCATTGATCAGTACGCCTTTTTCTACTCGCCATCCGTTTTTCGCTTTTGGCTCGAGCAATCGCCATCCTGTCAGGTCATTGCCAAGCAATTTAATCGGCCCTCCATATTTCACTTTCGAAAGATCGGGAGCGGGTGGCAGTGGCGGTATCCTGTTGGCGTGGACATAGAAAACATCAGCGCCATCGCCATTTTTATGTGGCTGCACAAATGTACCGATCAGTTGGTCTCCATTGCCTTTCAGTGTTAATGTTTGGGTGACTGTCTGAACCCTGTCCTTGCCATCCGGCGCCTTGAAAACAGCCTTTGATACCCTCGTAACCACCAACTTGCCATCATTTACATATACATCGGCTACGGGCATCACACTGCCCCATCGCCATAACAAATCGGCATCGAGATAACCGTCCTCCTGGCGTACCTCAAACCATCCCATGCCTTCCTGGAAATGTAGCGCCCAGCGTCCTAAATAATGTTCAGTGTTGTTTTGGGCATTAGAGACAAAAATACCTGCCGTGGTCATCAGCAGGATAGCAATTAAAACCGTGATTTTTCCTGAAATCTTCATGATTAAGTTTTTAAAATGATCAATAAGGCGAAAATAGCAAACTATCTTTCCCCCTCCATGATCACAGTAAAATAATTATGAGATCAGGGATTAATTGGGCGCCCCTTCATTGATCTTTAATATTTGCTGACTCAGAAAAACTCTGCGCCCATTATAATCATGCCAACGTCCCGTCAGGATAATCGGCTCTTCATCATTGTCGAGTATTTCATTCCAGATTGCACGCTCCAACTCCTTTTGTTCTGCTTTATAAACCTCATCATCAACAAAAAATTCAAAAGACGGCCTGTTCTGGAAAATAACGATCTGATTTCCTTCCATCCCCTCACACTCACCAACCATAAACAGCTTGTCTGTTCCGGCATATTTTGAATAATCCAACCCTATCGGCTTGATACTAATGGTATCCAGCTTGTCCGACTCTCCGAACAAAGCTGCTGGAATAGCAAAACC
>WGED01000450.1 GCA_015492915.1 Cyclobacteriaceae bacterium | reverse complement strand
GCCTTGACGCCCATGGCAGACAGCTCTTTTTCGAGCGCTTCGCCCTTTTCGACGCTTGATAAATAAGTGAATGCGACATTAGCGCCATGTTCGGCATATTTTCTGGCGATGGCGTTGCCAATCCCTTTTGATGCGCCGGTGACCAGCGCTGTTTTTCCTTCAAGTAGTTTCATAATGTTAATATTCAAATTTGTGTCAAGTTCATGACCTTTGCAGGTCCGGAGCTAAAATTATACTTTCCTCATGGAAATATGAAATTAGTTGAGAGCTAATAACAGACAACGGCAGTTAACCTTATCACTCGCTCTTTTTTCAGAAAATGATTTTTATTAAATATGGAGTTCTTGAAGATGGATTCAATATGTACCTTAAAGTCTCATAATTCGCCAACATGTACCAATTTTTTCATTGTTGGTTCAATTAGAATATATGTGCGACAAAACGTTTTTTATAAACTTTAGAATGCTGGAGAGTGCGGGCGTCCTGGCATCACAAAAATTTGGTCGTGAAACGATTTTTATCGACGCTGAATTGGTGCGGATAATAAAACAAAACTGATTAACCGATAACTTTTTGTTAAGAAAATGGGCAGCCAGAGACTTTTCAAATGAATGAGGCGAAAGGCGGGATACGCTGTTTATCAAATAAAGAAAAGATTGATTTCAACCCAAAATTCTCACCAGGATTTCGTTGTGAGAGGTTAAAGTACAACTTGTCCCGCCAGGGTGGGAAGAAAATCAGCACGTTTGATGAGGATGCATAATGCACTTTTATGGTGACGAATCAAACGTGAACGAAGTGCCTGATTTTAAAGTAGTTTAAGCTCGGAATAGAAAGGTAATTGAGAATTTTGGGTTCAATGTCATTCATACTCAAACCCCAGCCTCTCCAGTCCCTTTTGCACTTCAGGGCATGACATGAATAATTCCCACAACAAGCTTGTACGGTAATTCTCGATCATAATGATCTGTGGCCCCTGGTCGATCGCGAGATACCCGTCGGCAAACCAGTTGCCTTCCAGGCTGTAGGCGTCGATAAAACCGTATTTTTTCCATAGGTTTTTGCCCTGTTTCTCATACATCCACCGGATGGCTTTCAGTGATTCTGAGGGAGTATAAGGGATAGAAGAGATAGCAGCGGTAGGCGATATTACACCGAGGTCATTGGTTGGTGAGTGCGCTGCATAACCAGTGATGCTGTAGCTGGACGTGAGCCCCCAACTGCCTTCGTGATAGCCCGTGTAGCCTTTTTGATTCTGAACGCAATAGCGGTAGTTGATCAACGAATGATTTACGTTTTGTTCCCAATAATCAGCATACCTGTCTCGAAGGTTTCGCGGGTCAAGGCCGAGAAACGAATAATGCGCAAAAAATAACGGACCGCCGTAGTCCTCACCCAGTGGTAACATTATGTCCATGAATTTTCGCCCGTTTTTCATGACGCCGTCACGGGCCCAGCCGTTGTGGTATACCCCGGAGTCGATCCCGTGATTTTCAGAAGAGGCCGCCAGGACATAAACGATCAGCGCTTCATTCCACCCTTGTATTTTATGGTTCATTTTCCATCCCGCATTGGGCGACCAATGCCAGTAAAGCACATTTTCACCTTTTGTGTACCAATCCCACTCCACCTTCTGCCACATGTCATTGATCAGGCCGCGCAGTTGTATTTCCTTTTCGGCTCCTCCCGAAAAATACTGTCGTGCGGTCAGAAGTCCCTGAATGAGAAAGGCGGTTTCCACCAGATCACCACCATCGTCATCCGGACTGAAAGGAATGGTGGCACCTGTTTGCCCGTTGAGCCAATGCGGCCAGGCACCATGGTATCGCTGAGTTTTTTCGTCTAAAAATCGCAAAATTCTCATGATTCTGTCCAGCCCTTCACTACGCGATATATATCCGCGCTCCATGGCAACAATAATCGCCATAATTCCAAAGCCAGTACCCCCGGTGGTTACTACATCGGCATCTTTATCCGGATTTTTTAGGCTTGCACGTTCCCTGATCATGCCACTTGCCGGATGGGCAAAATCCCAGAAATATTTAAACGTTTGTCTCTGAACGGTATCGAGCAGGACACTGTCTGCGAGGTGTATTTCAGGAGACTCAGCAACCCTTGAATTAGGGGATTCTGAACATCCCATTGAGCCTGCCAAGGCTATTGCCAATAAAAAGCCTATTATTCGCCTGAATAAATTATATTTAACACATTGAATATCAGTCATTTTGAATAATGAATAATAATTAACGAAATATGATTTAGGTGTCCCGGCACCCAACGCCCGGCACCCAGTACCTGAAAACTAGTCATACTCTTTTGTCTTTGCCATTTAGGTTATTTTACCACATCAAGATTAGGGTTTCTCAGGAGGTTTTTATCAGGTAGACCTTCCGTTTCATTTTTAAAAATGATTCAGACTTAATGAATTCGTTGTACAATTATGCGGAAAACTTTCACTTCAGGTTTCCCGTAATACAATCAGGTTGTAAGACAACCCGGTTTTCAAATCCAGGCAATAAGCCGGAACGAATTGGATTAATAAATTTAAATAAATAGATTACAT
>WGED01000449.1 GCA_015492915.1 Cyclobacteriaceae bacterium | reverse complement strand
CTCATAAATGAGAAAGAGCGTAATGACTGGAGACAGGGCTTCCTGTTTGAGCATCTTTTCAAATACAAGACCATCCCTATGTCGGAAGGTGTGATCGGCCAAAGATACAAGTATGTCCGGTTTCTGGTCGATGATCCGCAAAACGAGTGGCTGTTTGACCTTGAGAAAGACCCCGATGAGGTAATCAATTTTGCCGATTCGGCTTCATACGAGGCAGTGAAGGATTCTCTGATCAGGGTAACGAATGAAATGATCGAAAGCGCTAAATAATGAGAAAATGGCAATTATAAATCTGTCAAAACAACAATCGCTGCTGGGCACCTTCGTGGCTGAGTTGCGGGACGTTAATGTGCAGCAGGACCCCATGAGATTCAGGCGAAATCTGGAGAGGATAGGAGAGGTGATGGCCTATGAAATCAGCAAAACGCTAGATTACAAGCATGTATCAACGAAAACACCTTTGGGAACGGTCATGTCGCCAGTGGTCGCGGACAAGCTGGTGATCGGTACCATTTTGCGTGCAGGGTTGCCCTTGCATCATGGATTTCTCAACTACTTCGACCGCGCCGAAAATGCATTTGTCTCCGCTTTCAGAGACTATGCCGGAGGCAAGGACTTCGAGATCAATATCGAATACATCTCCTCACCGGACCTGACGGGCAAAACGCTGATACTCGTTGATCCCATGCTTGCCACGGGCAATTCGTTTGAGCTTGCTTACAAGGCTTTGATGACCAAGGGGAAGCCTGCCAAAGTGCACCTGGTAAGTGTGATCGCCAGCGAAGACGGCATCAATTATATGGAGGAAAAGCTCGATCTGGGCTCCATGGACCTGTGGTGCGCAGCCATTGATCCCGAACTCAATGCGAAATCATATATTGTGCCCGGACTCGGCGATGCAGGCGACCTGGCGTTTGGAGAGAAGATCTGAAATCATGAAATGCTCGTGTAAATAACAATAGCGGTGCTTGCGGATATTAAAGAAGGAATCAAATGAGCGGGTTGTGCAAATTTATTTTGAAGATCAGCGGCTGGAGAGTCATCGGCGACATGCCTCACGATATCAAAAAGTATGTCATCATCGTGGCGCCGCACACAAGCAACTGGGATTTTATTATCGGTGTGCTGGTTCGTTGCACCCTCGGATTCAAATCGATGTATCTTGGAAAAAAGGAATTGTTCAGACCTCCGTTTGGCTGGTTGTTCAGGAAGCTCGGCGGTTATCCCGTTGACCGCTCCAAAAAGGCCAATGTTACAGATCAGGTGGTCGATTATTACAACAGTTATGAAGCTTTTGCTATTGCCGTGGCGCCTGAAGGCACGAGGAAGAAAGTAGCGAAATGGCGGACGGGCTTTTATTTCATTGCTTACAAGGCAGGCGTTCCCATTGTGCCTGCTGTCATGGACCGCAAACATAAAAAAGTCACCATTCATCCGCCGTTTTGGCCCACCGGCGACCTCGATGCAGACCTCCCGAAATTACAGGCCTGTTATCGGCATCTGAACAAGAATAAGGCTGCCGGAGGCGAGCATGAAAAATAATCGATTATTTTTGCAGTCTGCCACAAAAAGACTGACGGTGCCTCATTATTTCAAAACATACTTCATTTTCGCTGCGATGCTGTTTCTGGCATGGCCCTTTGCTGGCATGGCGCAGGAGTTTGGCGGTAATCCCCCTTCCATGAAATGGCGTCAGATCGATACGGACACTGTCCGCGTCATTTACCCCGAACCGCTGGAAGGAGCGGCACAGCGGGTAGCAAACCTGGTAATGTATATGAGCAGAACCAACAGACGGTCCATCGGCGATAAGCAAAAAAAGATCGATATCGTGCTGCAGAATCAGACTGTTTTTTCCAATGGTTATGTCGGGCTGGCGCCGTTTCGCTCGGAGTTGTACATGAACGCCCCCCAGAGCGGGTTCGAGGTGGGTTCCAACTGGCTTGATATGCTTACCATTCACGAATACAGGCATGCGCTCCAATATGTCAATTTGAGGCGGGGACTTACGAAAGTCGGCTATTACCTGATGGGCCAGTACGGATGGAGTTATTTTCAGAATCTCAGCATCCCTTCATGGTTCTTCGAAGGGGATGCTGTGGTGAGTGAGACGGCCCTGACGACACAGGGCAGGGGACGCCTCCCGTCGTTTTACAACGGCTACCGAGGCCTTGTCTTCGACGACAGGGTGTACAACTATCAGAAGGCGCGCAACGGTTCTCTCAAAGATTTTGTACCCAACCGCTATGAGCTCGGATATCTTTTGTGCAACTACGGCCGTGAGGAGTATGGCAGTGAATTCTGGAAGCCCGTGATCGAGGATGCAGGTAAATACAAGGGTTTGTTTTATCCTTTTTCAAGAGCCGTGAAAAGACATTCGGGACTGAACGTCAAGGGTTTATATGAAAATTCCATGAATTTTTACCGAAAGAACTGGGAAGGGGGCCCGGACGATTCGCCGGAGGTGCGGCAGATCAATACGAAAGACAAGGGGAACACTTTTACACTTTACGACTATCCTTATGTTACGGATGAGGGATATGTACTCGCATACATAGCGAGCTTCAAGCGCACGGGCGCTATTGTAAAGATCGATGACAGAGGGAGCGAAAAAACGGTGGTCAGGATAGGGAGGATCATTGACAATTATTATGCTTACCGCAAAGGCAGGCTTATCTGGGCCGAGCTCGGGCAGGATGTGCGCTGGACGTGGAAGACCTACTCCAATATCATTGTGTACGATATGGCTACGGGCAATCGAAAAAGACTGACGCATTCACAAAAGTATTATTCGCCCGACCTTTCACCTGATGGCAAAGAGATCGTCGCTTTTCATATCACGCCGGAGCTGAAATATCGTCTTCATATCCTCGCCGGAGACGGAAGCCTGCTCCGGGAATTGCCCAATAAAGAGAATTACTTTTTCTCCTATCCTCAGTGGTCGCGCGACGGCCGCCACATCCTCGTTGTGGCTCGTGATTCCTATGGAAAATCGGCTATTTTGAAAGTGGATCCACGTACCGGGGCACAGTCGGTGCTCTATCCGTTCACCGACCACCAGTTCGGCATCGTGCGCGAATCGGCTGATCATTATTTCTTTGCCGCAAGCTTTACCGGGATAGATAATATTTTTGCGCTCGGCAAGTCAAATGGTGTGTTGTATCAGGTGACGGACGGTAAGCTTGGGTCGTATCACCCGGTTGTGGATGAGGAGAAAGGCCTGCTGTATTTCAGCCGTTTTTCGTCCATGGGAAATAACCTTTTTTCCATGTCGGTCAATTCAAAGGACTGGAAGCCCTATAAGCCCGTGGAGCCCGTGGACATGGAAATTTATCGCTCAAAATCCATAGCGGATGAGGGCGGAGACATCACCGGCAAAATACCGGGAAAGCGCTTTGAAACTAAAAAATATCCCATTGGCTCTCATCTCATCAATGTGCATAGTTGGAGCTTCTATTTTGCCGATCCCAACTACGAGTGGGCCATTCGGTCAAACAATATCCTGAATACGTTATCCGCAGGACTCGGCGTCCGGTACAACCGCAATGAAAACAATTTTACTTATTTTGCCGATGCGGTTTATGCGCAGTATTTTCCGGGTCTGATCCTGTCTGCCAGCACGGTGCAGCGTAGCCGTTTGGTGAATATTTATGATCAGGGCGGCAATTTTGTACGCAAGCAAAACGTCGCGTGGTGGGAGACCGCATTTCAACCGGGGGTTTATATTCCGTTGCAACTGGGATCGGGACTTTATGATCGTGAGATGCGAGTCGGAACCTACTATTCACTCACTTCCGTGAAATTCAAAAAATATGATGACCTGGACATCAAAGATTATAACATTCAATCGATGAGTGGTGACATTGCTTTTGTCAATCGCAGGATCAGGGCAAAGCAAAATATTTTTCCCAAATGGAGTCAGTATATGTACCTTTCGTACAATACGTCTATTGATCGTAACACAGCCGGACAATGGTTTTTCGATTTGGAATGGACCTTTCCGGGCTTTTTCTTCAATCATAATCTGGTGATACAGGGCGCATACAAAAACGAACAGGGGGACAATGATTACTTGTTTACGGACAATTTCCCCTATGCCCGTGGATATTCGCCTGTCCTTGGCGATGAGATTTACAAAGTGGGTTTCAACTATCATTTTCCCGTATTTTATCCTGACTGGGGTCTGTGGGGCATCATCTATTTTTATCGTCTTCGCGGCAATGCATTTTTTGATTACAGCCGGGCGGACTATACCAATCCCGAAACCGGCAACAATTTTCTGACGACTTACAATTCCACGGGTGGTGAACTGATCATCGATACGCGGATGTTCAACTGGTACGATTTCAGTTTTGGGTTTCGTTACAGCCGCCTGCTCAATACGGAATATTCAAGGTTCCCGGACCGTTTTGAGGTGTTCATCCCGCTTATGAGATTTTGATTATTTTTAACCCAAAATCCTCACCAGGATTTTGTTATGAGAGGTTAAAATACAAGCTTGCCTCCCGTTAGGCGAGGAAAATCAGCACGTTTGAGGAGGTTGCATAATGCACTATTATGGTGACAAGTCAAACGTGAACGAAGTTCCTGATTTTGACGTAGTTTGAGCTCGGAATAGAAAGGTTATTGAGAATTTTGGGTTTAGAAAGCCGTCAGTGCAGGACTGGGTGTAGTTTCGAACTACACTCTGATATCCAACATATCCAATTTGAACATAGCGATGTAGAGGAGCTAACTGTTTTTATGAAATTATCTAATTATTCTTTGTATAGCCCCGAGCCTTCTTTGTATATCTCTGTGTAACAGCTATTTAGGTTGTGTCACAAAGTTACTCAAAGTAGACGCAGAGTTGCGCAGAGACTTTTGAGACAACCTCCCGGTTTAAGTGTTTATTGCTCTATGGGATTTCAATGATCTTTAACAGCAAGAAAGCTATAAGTGCTCCTGTCGCCGTTGCCAGGAAATTGACATGGTGGTTGTTGAGCAGGTCTTTTCGCTGCAGCGTGTCGCCCAATACGGAATCGGCAATATTGCCCGCAAAACCGCTCAACGTGATGATAAAAAAGGCCCTGAAGTCATGAATGGCAAGCCATGAGAAAACGGCGATTATGGCGCTGCCTGCGATACCGAAGGCCAGCCCCGCTATGCTGACAACCCCGTCTGGCCCCGGCGGTGAGGGTCTCAGTATGAGAATGCGGAAATACCTTTTGCCGTAGGCATTGCCCAGCTCGGAGCTGAACGTGTCGGAGCAGGCCGCAGCAAATGCTGCTATGACAGCCTGTTGAAGTATAGATTGATGCTGCGGAAACATCAGGGCGATGATTGCAAGCCCGGCCGCCACGCCCCCGTTAGCAACAACATTGGCTACATCACGATGCCCCTCCATTGCCCGGTCGGCTTTGATTTGTTGTTTTTTGCCTTTTTCCCATGCCGTGGCAAAGGTGCCCAGCACAAAGAAAGTGAACATTGCCCCCAAAGCATACAGGCCGGTTCCAAGCCAGATGATCCAGGCCAGCAATGCACCTGTGGCGGCGCCCCGGGGAGTGAGCTTTTTCGTCAGGGAGCTCGCCAGGGCGATGATCAGAATGGCCATGGAAACGTAAATATCTTGTAGAGACCCACCGGTTGTCATAATCGTCGAAGATAAACTGCCATTTCCGGTTTTGTATGGGAAATGAATG
>WGED01000448.1 GCA_015492915.1 Cyclobacteriaceae bacterium | reverse complement strand
GTTTATAGGGACGAATCACCAGCACCGTATCCCCCGCCGCCAGGGTGGCACTCTTATTTCGGTTGATATGCTTTAAGTCGAAAGCACTCACACCAAACCGTTCCGCCAACCGGATATAGCGCTCGCTACGGGGCATCTGATAATGCAGCACTTCCAGCGGTACGTTGACAGGAATTTTTAAAAGGGTTCCCTTGCGCAGGGACTTAAACTTCATGCCATTAATTTTTTTTATTCGGGTTTCCCGCACCTGAAACATACGTGCTAACATAGACAGGGTATTCCCCCGCTGCACCCTGTAGATCAAGGTGTCTCCCGGGTGATATATCTCTTTGGCCACAACCCGTCCGGGATCAAAGCCCGGGTGTATCTTTTTTTTCTTTTTCTTTTTAACAATCTCTTTCTTTTTTTCGGCCACCGGGCCGGCATCACCTTCCGTTTCTGTGGGCACATTCATATTCCCGGGTACAAACAAGGGGTAGTCCTGATAGTTATTTTGACGGATTTGATCGATTGATGACAGCTCCGGATTAAGCTTTAGAAGCTGCTCCTCTGCGCCCTGAACGCTGTTAACTATCCGGTTTAATACCTGGAAATTTCTTACCCTGAACCGTTTGGCGGAGGTGGTGTCAACAAAAGGGATATCCGGAAAGCCAAAAGAAGCGGCGTTTTCGGGGTTGGCCAGGGTCATCACTGCATATATCTGAGGCAGATACTCTTTGGTTTCGGATTTCAAATCCTCACTTCCGGAAATAAGTTGCCAATAGGTTCGGTGACGGATAGTGCTTAACTTTTTCAGGACACGCCGTATTTTATTGGGGCCGGTATTATAGGCTGCAAAAGCCAGATTTATATCCCCCAACTCTAAAAACAGATCCTTGAGATACTCCGCCGAGGCCCGGGCCGACTTCATAACCCAAAAACGTTCATCCCTGTCTTCCGTAACCGTGAGCCCATATTCGCGAGCGGTGGCCGGCATAAATTGAAACATACCCGCGGCCCCGGCTTTGCTAATGGCATTGGGATTGAACGCCGACTCAACCGCTATAAAATAGATCAGCTCCTCGGGAAAACCATAGCGGGTAAACAGGGGACTAAAAGCGGGAATGAACTTCCGCGATTTTACGACCACCCTTTCAAAATAGTCATGGTAGGTCTTGTTCTTTCGATAAAGATGGATATAGCGTTCAATGTTATGAATGAAGCTATCCGGTACCACCGTGGCCGGTTTTACCTCCAGGGCCGCCGCCAGGGATCTTATCTGGCGGCGAATAGCCTGGCGAATTTTCACCGAATCTGTCTCAGCCGCCACCGGAGCGGAAAAGGAATCGGACGGTATGGGTTGTACATATAGTGCCTTCAGCAGGGAATCCTGTAACAGGCGATATTGATGTAGTTGATAGTAGTGTTGCTTAAACCATAAAAAAGCCTGATCCTTTTTCCCGTTTTTCATCAGCATCAACATAGCGGATAAGCCGTTTTTCAGAGCTGTTTTTGCTGAATCCGTACCGGAAACGGACAAGGCACCGGTTTGAGCACCGGCCACGGAAATAAACAGGAAAAATATGATAAACAGACCATTTTTCACACGAATCATAATTATTTGCCAATCTCCCGGTGAACCTTAAGATATATAATGTCTAAGTCGAAAGTGAATCACAAATGATTAGTCTAATCAACTAAAAACGGCTTTTCGAATTGAATAAGGATGTTATGAAAAACTCGAATGCAGACATGATCGAAGAAGACAGCTATTTATCCTCCCAAGTAAAAAAGCTTTCTCAAAAAATAAATCAATTACTCGAAGCTGTGTTCAACCAGTCTCCGGACGGGATGATGTTACTGGATTACCAGGGAGTTCTGCTATTGTGTAATACTTTAACGCACGACATGTTTGCCAAACCTCCGCAACCCGGTGATACCATTGAAACCCTGTTTGAGGAGCCCAACCGGAGTGAAGTACTTGGTGTCATGAACCAGCTTCAGCTCACCAGCCTTACCGAAAATAAATCGACACAGTCTTTGCAGTTAAGCCTGTCCGACAATCGTCAGAAACGGGTTTTGCTTGAAATTCATATCACGGCCACGCGTATTGATGAGGAAACCTTTTTTATTGTTCGTATGCAAGACATCACCGCGGAAAAACGCAATGAAATAGAAATGAGCCTGCTGGCCCATGCCATGATGAGCATTGGAGAAGGACTTTCAATCATTGATCTGGACGGAAAAATTATCTTTGCCAATGAAGCGTTTTATAATATTTTCAACTATCCCCTTAACAGCCTTAACAGTTCTAACATCAATGATCTTTGCCATGAGGACAATCCGAATGTATTTAAAGAGGTGATTATTCCGGAGAGTATAAATCATAACTGGCAAGGTGAAATAAGCTGTACAAAACGGGATGGTAGTCCTTTTCCATACTATGTATCAACATCCAACATCAAGGATGACAAGGATCAGCCCTTCTTGATCATCTGTGTCGGCAAAGATATTACCGAAAACAAGAATCTGGAAGCCCAGCTCCAACAGGCCCATAAAATGGAAGCCATCGGGCAGTTAGCCGGAGGGGTCGCTCATGATTTTAATAATCTTTTAATCGTCATCAGCGGGTATACGGACAGACTGATATCGCATCTTGCCGGTACACCGATGGTGCGGGCGGCCCAGGAGATTGACAAGGCCGCCAAACGGGCATCCGCTCTCACCGGACAATTATTGGCGTATAGCCGCAAGCAGATACTAAAACCCGAGCTTTTTGATCTGAACGACCTCATCCATGACCTTTATAAAATGCTCTCCAGTCTGATCGGTGAAAATATTAACCTGCGTATCGAATTACATGATGCTCCTTTATTTATTTTAGCGGATCAGCATCAAATCGGGCAGGTTGTAATGAACCTGTGTGTCAATGCCCGTGACGCCATGCCCGAGGGGGGCGACTTAACCATCAGTACGTTCATTGCCGAAAAAGAAGAACTAAAGTGCTCTACCCTGGAGTTGAAAGATTATAATCAGCAATATGTCGGCCTCTCGGTTCAGGATACAGGTACCGGAATGAATGAGGATACAAAGAATAAAATTTTTGATCCTTTCTTTACTACCAAACCCAAGGATAAGGGAACCGGTCTGGGACTTTCCACGGTATACGGCATAGTAAAACAGAGTGATGGCGGCATTACCCTGGAAAGTACGCTTGAAATGGGGACAACCTTTTACATATATTTTCCTATGCACGCGGAAGAAGACATTGATAGAAACATCTCTTCCACACCCGGCCCAAACACGGAAAAAAATATGCATGGCCATGAAACCATTTTGGTTGTTGAAGATGAAGAAGCCGTAAGGGAACTCGTATGCGAAATGTTGGAGACATACGGTTACAATATTCTTTATGCTTTAAATGGGGTGCAGGCAACGGAAGTTTTCAAGGAGCATGGTGATAAAATAGACCTGATATTAACCGATGTGGTTATGCCCGAGATGGGGGGCAGGAAACTGATTGAGAACTTGCCCAATATGCGTGCGAATGTAAAAGTACTCTATATGTCCGGCTATACCGACAACGCCATTGATGATCAGGGTATATTAAACCCCAATACCGAATTTATCCAAAAACCGTTTTCGCCATCGGATTTACTCAACAAGGTGCGCTGCATACTGGATAAGTAAAACCCTTCAGTAAAAACTATTTTCCTGTTTTAAAATATTTTATCTGCGGATAAGACCAAAAAAAAGGCTCTGGATTAAACTCCAAAGCCCTTTTCTTACTGGTACCGGGAGCCGGACTCGAACCGGCACGGGATTACCTCCCGAGGGATTT
>WGED01000447.1 GCA_015492915.1 Cyclobacteriaceae bacterium | reverse complement strand
CCAGGCCTGTCATTTCACTTTGAACGATTTGCGCCCCATCAGATAGCCATCGGTGTAAATCTCCGCAACATAGCGGCCCGGCAGATATTCGCTGCCCTTGTCGTACAGGAAGGAGACGACCTGCTCGGTATTGTCGAAGAGAATCTCCTGCTTCAGTGTATAAAAAGTCTCTTTGCCTTCCAGGATAAAAGTGCCAGAACCTTTGGCTACATCAAAAAGCACATTGCCGTTGTCGTCGATGATGCGCAAAAGAATTTCCTTGCCCTCGACAGGGGCTACGTCATTTTTGGCAATATTAAACTGTACCTTGATCTTGTCGATATGTCGCGATCGAAATTCTCCTTCCTTCTCCTTCCCTTTCGGATTTATTGCCGCAACCACTATGTTCTCAGCCACAAGCCTCGAAGCGATCTGTACTTTTTCGGTAAGCTCCTCCTGCACCTGTTTGGCCTGGCGCAAATTCTGGTTCAACTCATTACGCTCCTCCTTGAGCACCGTGTTTTCCACGAGCAATTCCTGGTTTACCTTTTTAAGCTCCTCTATCTCCTTATCCTTCATTACAAGCAACTCCTTGTAACCCGCAACCCGCGACTTGAGTGCCCTGATCTGCTTATACGATCTGGTTCGCTGCTCGAGTAATTCTTCTTTTTCCTGTATCAGCGAGTCTCTTATCATGGTCAACTCCTCAACATCGCCACCGAGTTGCTCTATCTCCACAATTTTCTTCTGCATCTCATTGCCAATCGAATCGAGCTGGGTATAAGTCTTCATCAGTTCGGCCTGAGTCTCCTTGAGTTTTTGCTCCCGCATAAAATTATAGACCAGTGCAGCTACCAACAGTACGGCAAGCGCTATGACGACATACAACAATGTCCTGGACTTTTTCGGGGCTTTTTCGGAAGTTGAAATTTTATTTGAATCTTCAGCCATTTTCTGTGTCAATTTGTTTTTTTGCAACAGCAAAAATATGCTATAAATGAGATATTTCCATGCTTTTGGATATTTAACTACTCTTTTTAAAATTTATTCCACAGATTATCCCAAAAGCCTGTGCCACAACCTGCTCCCGGTATGAAAAGGTTTGAAAAAATCAGTCATTTTTCATAGGGACCCAGTAGCCCTTTTTACATTTCACAGCGAAAGAACATAATGCTCTTTATTTAAATGACTGTCAAAAAACAGCAATCCTCTTTTATGAAAATCCATGCTAAGCGTTACCTTTTCATCATTGATTATTTCCTTCCATGTCCGGTACATTCCCGCAGACCACCGGATGTCATCTATCACCATCAATCCCGCCTTACTCATTTTTTCTTTCAGCCAATGAAAATAACGCCATAATGCCTCACCTCTGTGATTGGCGTCTATAATTGCCATGTCCACTTTTTCCAATTCATTTAACACCCCTGGGAGTGTGTCATCGATATTGCCATGAAAAAATCGTATATTTTTCATAGACAACCGCTCCGAAACCTTCCCGGCAATGTCAACTAATTCCTTATTCCCCTCAAAAGTAAAAACCGTGCCCTTGTTATTTGCCCCCGCCAGATAGGCAGTAGCGATGCCGAGCGAAGTACCCAACTCCACAATGATGTACGGATTAAACATCTTAACAAGCGATGCCAGCATCACACATTCCCTTTTTGTGCTGATCCCATGGCGGGCTATCTTCGCAATGGTTTTTGAGGTTGATACTTTGGAGCCCGCCCCCATGTCAGTTCCCGTAACCGGTGTGGCATCTGTCAGAAATTTTCTCCGAATGGCTTCAATCTCCTCTATGCCTCCCTCCTTACTGATGAGTTGTTTCAAATTCGCATAAAACTCATAGACAAAAGGGGATTGCAGCGAATGCTCATTGACCACTTCGAGAAAATATTCCAGATGGGCAGGAATGGTTTTCAATGCCTGAGTCAACGACACGGATCAGTTTAGTTTGAATGGTACGATCATCGTAAACTCGGGGATTCTGACCTTAAACACTTTGCCATCCACGATCCGCTCCATCGCATATTCACCATACATTCTCCCCATACCCGATTTCAGGTTGCAACCTGAAACATAGGTGTGCCGTTCGCCCGGTTCAAGTACAGGCTGTTGCCCAACAACACCTTCACCCTCTATATCTTTCACGTGAGTATTGGCGTCGTGAATATGCCAGTGCCGCCGCAGTAACTTGATGGTCTGATTGCTCAGATTTTCGATGGTAACACGATAAGTGAATACAAAATGAAACTGTATCGGACTCGAATAAGCCGGTTGATATTCTGTTTCGACAGTGATCCTGATACCTCTGGTCGTAGCGGTAACCATAAGATTTGATTGAATTCGAAAGTTAAAAAATTTAATCCAAAATTCTCAACAGGATTTCGTTATGAGAGGTTAAAGTACAACTTGTCCCGCCAGGGCGGGAAGAAAATCAGCACGTTTGATGAGGAAGCATAATGCAGTTTTATGGTGACGAATCAAACGTGAACAAAGTGCCTGATTTTAAAGTAGTTTAAGCTCGGAATAGAAAGGTTATTGAGAATTTTGGGTTTAATGATGAAATGAGGCAAATATTCCGACAAAAGAAAATATGCTCAAATCTGCACCCTTACCTTAGCCAATGGAGTGCGAAGTATGAAAAAACGGCGATTTTTCCGACCGGATACTGTCGGGGAGACTCCTTCCTATGGTTCCTGTAAAAACCTTTAGACGTATTTGCCAAATCATGAAAAAATAATATTTCTGATTTGCCGTTGAGAAAAGAGTTGAAAATCATGCACACGTTAAAAAAATGGCGGGCAGTCCTGTTGTTAAATATTCTCTTGCTATTTTTGTGCAAATTTCCCAGGGGGAAAATCCATTGAGCTTTTTTTAAACTTCCCGGCAGATGACAATATTCAGAATGCAGTTTGGTATTTGGATGAAGGCAGTGATGATTGTCACGATCATAATGCTGCAGGCAGTATGTTTAACCTTTGGTAAAACATCCCACACTTCGGTTTATACAAATACTTACGACACGCTCGACAGGATATCACTGATGTTCGAGGTCAGGTACGGCCAGGATAATTTTTTTGATATTAAAAATCATCCGGTTTTCAAGCGGAGCACAGAGCGGTTTCTTTTCAGTACGGAAAATGAATTGCCTGAGGGCATGACCTTTTCCGAAGAAGGCACGATATCATGGAATCCGACGGCTGAGGAATTCAACCAACTCAAAACTCATCCATTATCGTATGATTTTTATGCGTATTCCAGAGAAGGGAATTATATCATCGGACAAATCCGCATTATAGGCATTGGCGACGTCGTTGAAACAGATGAATCCGATAGCATAGAAAAAAAGCCTATTTCCTCCGTACCGGCAGCAGTTCCATCTAACGTAACTGCCACATCCGAGACAACGCGAAATATTTCGACAGACAGTCTTACGATTATTTTGCCGCAAGGCAAAAGCTGGAACAGGCGTAAAGAGGGTGAATCTTTTGAAATAAATTTTGATGTAAAAGGAGGGACGGGCAGCTATAAATTCGAATTGCTTGAGCCTGAATTCCTCATGCATAACCTTGACAGATACGGAACCTTCAAGTGGACTCCCGATATGGATTTTGTGTCAAACGATGAAGAAATAAAATCAATCATACTGAAAATCAGGACATTCGATTCCGACGATCACCAGGATATTGTTACCGTGCCGATTTATGTTGAAAATGTAAACCGGCCGCCGGTAGTCAATGAATTACCGACTTTTTACATTCAGTTCAACAAACCCAATACCTATAATCTGAAGAAAGACCGTCTGGTCTTTGACCCCGACGGGGATTCGATCATTTTCAGACCGGTTTTGAAGGAACTGCCACAGGGCATGAGAATGAGTCCGGCAGGCGAAATAACATGGAAACCATCGAGAAGGCAGTTCAATTATCTCCGGGCCAATCCGCTTTATCTCTCTTTCACAGTCGAAGATTATCCTGGAGGGGCAAAGACCATCGGACAAATCAAGATTGAAGTGTCACAGGAAGATCTGCCTCCGCAGATCACCATGATACCAAACAAGGAAGAGTTTGACATAAAGGAAGACGAGGAGTTGCACATCACCTTTTTCGTGACCGATCCCAATGGTGAGGATGACCTGCTGTCATTCGGTTTCGTGACGGAATCGAGCGAAATAAAAAAGGAGGCGTTGCGCAAAAACGGCGACTGGCAATATGAATTTAGCTGGACGCCCGGATATGATTTCATCAAAGAAGTAGGCAAATCCGATGAGGTAAACATCAGTTTTTATGCCATCGACAAAGAGAGCAACCGGATTGAAAAAAACATTGTTGTAAAGGTAACCGACATGGAAAACCTGCTTGAAAAAGACCGCATCTTATACGATCAGTATCGCTCGGTACTTGAAAAGGCATGGAGTCTTATCCTGCAATTAAACGAGAAAGAAAAAGAACTGGAAAAAAAATATAAATTGGCTAAAAAAGGAAAGAAAAACCGGGCAATCACTACAGCAGGACTCGGTGCGCTCACAGGTCTTTCTCCCGTTATCTTTCTCAACAATCCCGACGGACAGAAAATTGCGGCGGGATTGGGCGGTACGGCCACGGCCACCATTGGCACACTCGAGGCGAGCAGTGTGCTCGGTGAATCACCTTCCGACATCATGCGCGATTTAAATTATGTATCCCAAAAACGCAACGATTTACTAATCTACGGCACTGTGTTTGCCAGCAAATACGCCATCCCCATTACCCGCAGGGAACGGAGCTTTCAGAGCGATTTGCGCAGCCTGTCGATACATCTGAATTTAAAAGATATCGCCAAACTTGAACTTGATGCCGCGTGGGAAAACCCCAAAGACGCAACGGCTAAAAATATTCGTAAGATTTTCAAGGATTTCAATCCCGACCCGAGGTTTGAAGAATATTACAAGTAATAAGCGGTAATTATCCCGGTTATTTCGACTATCCTATGGTATGCCTTTTCACTGCTCTGCCCAGGAAGCGCAGTTTCTCTGACAATGGAAATCTGCTCAGGTTGGTTTTGACCACGCCTTTGGTCAGCATGGTTTTTTTGGAATAATCTATGTTGACATCCACGATAACGGGCTCGTTACCCTTTGCAAACTCCAGCGCCTGATGTATGACCTGTTCCGTTTCAAAATCATTGTCCAGCGGTAAATAATGCGCCCCTGTCGCCGTGGCCATTCCCTCGAGACGCACCTTGCCGAGCACCGAGCAGGTTTTTTTATTCAACGGTATCTTTTGGAACTGCGATATCTGTCCCAGCTCTCCGTCGTTGAACACAAAAATAATGACCCCCAATCCATAGGTGGCTGCCGTTAGCAGTTCCATACCGGTCATGAGAAAAGCGCCGTCGCCGGCGATGCCCACGACCAGGTCATCAGGATGAGACAACTTGACGCCGATGGCGGCCGGTACGCAATATCCCATGCAGTTGAAATCGGTCGGTGAGATAAAATGCTTTGATTTATTTACCGGAAAAAGTTCTGCCGTCAAAAAGGTATGCTTGCCGT
>WGED01000446.1 GCA_015492915.1 Cyclobacteriaceae bacterium | reverse complement strand
GCCTGAATCTGGCGCAGAATCACTTCCGCATTCCACACATTCTCCGACAACAGCTGATCCACCACCGGCTTGTACGGATCCAGCTTGCTCCTGCGGGCCCCTGGCCGCCTACCGGACGGAGCGCCGCCACGCGACAGCGCACGGCCGACCGTCTTCGGATGCACGCCAAGCTCATGCGCAATGTCCTTCTTGTACACACCCCGCCGATACATCTCTTCCATCACCAAATAGTCCTCCTTGCTGATCATCTTTTGCCTCCAGACCCAAAATCGGCCTGGAAGTATCGGCGATCAGCGGACTTTTTATTTCGGTGTTTTCAGGACATTCTACATCGGCGTTGACATGCATCCTTGATTGCATGGACCAGCCAACCACCATGCGGGAGAACAGATCGATCACAACAGCCAGGAATAGCCAGCCCTCATGTGTGCGGATATAGGTGATGTCCGTAACCCATGCCTGATTCGGCCCAGGCTGATCAAACTGTCGTCGCAACTGATTGGGCGCAATGACGGATGGTGGGCCGCCTTTGCTCCCGGGCCTTCTGCCATAGCCCACTTGGGCCTTGATGCCAGCATCGCGCATCAGGCGATGGACGCGATTGATACCACAGGACTCTCCCATATCCCGGAGATCATCATGGATTTTGCGATAGCCGTAGACACAGCCGCTTTCCAGCCACAGTTGCTTGATCTGGCCGGTTAAGCGCTGATTCTCCTTCTGCCTGTCCGATACTGGCTGCTTGAGCCAGGCGTAGTAACCACTGGGATGCACCCGCATGACCCGACACAGCATTCTGACCGGATATTCCGAACAATATTTCCTGATGAATGCGTACCTTACCGTGACTCTTTGGCAAAGTACGCTGCGGCCTTTTTTAAGATGTCCCTCTCATCCCTTACGCGCTTCAACTCAGCCTTCAACGCCCGGATTTCCTGCTGCTGAGCGGTCAGCTGATTGTAATCCGACGCGGGATCCCCGTAACGTTTGACCCACTCATAAAGGCTCTTCGTGCTGATGCCCAATCGATCCGCGACCGAATAGACCGAGTAACCTCGATCCACCACCTGCTTGACTGCTTCAATCTTGAATTCTTCCGAATACCGCTTGCCACTCATCGTGACCTCCTTTGAGCTAAATGATGAAGCTCTCAGGTGTCGAGTAAATCAGTGGCGATTCACAGGACAGGTTATGTGTTACTGGCATTTAAATATGGTATTACTTGCGAAATGCTTCGAGTTTTTCCATGATTGACTTTGCCACCGGGCGGGGGAGACCATACCATGACTGGAAAGCATCTTGTTCCTCTTTCATCGCTGATTACGCAATATGGGGTAAGCTTTATCCATATACATAAGATGGATACGAGGACATTGCATTCCTCATCTTTTGATTGTTAGTGTCAATTAGACACATGTGTTTGGAAAAAATATCAAAACTTTGGCAACATGACGTTGCCTCTGATTATGCTAGTGGCATGATCACCACAGAACGCGCGCTACAGGCTGTGTTGTACAGTCATATTCGTCGGCATTGCCCAGAATTGCAAATCTATGTGGAACCAGGAATGTTGTACTATGAAAATGGAGTCCCTAGCGCTAAACCTGATTTAGTCTTGTGCAGTAAAGAAAAGATCATTCTTGTAGCCGAGATTAAATTTGTACCTCATTACTATCCTCCATATAAAGAAGATATAACAAAATTAAAGCGGTTTTTTTCTGAGGGTGCTAATATAGGTCATAAGCTTCAAATAGATCCAAGAACAGGAACTTTTACAGGCAAGCCTTATGCTATTAGCAGTAAAACGAAATATGCATTTTTTGTGGTGGGGCGTAATGATTCGGAAGGTGTCCACAGAGATTCAATACAACGCCTTCTTCAACCCAGCGATTTTGAGAAAAAATTCGCACTCTTTTACGGCCGCATATTTAAAGGAAACATTGAGTTTGGAAGTGACTGGGTACGCTAACAATGAGCTGTACCTAACGGTAATCCCCCCGAAAAAGAGTTGCATTGATAAGTGGAATTTTCTCATGATTGGAAAGGAGGGGATTCTACGATGAAGAAATCGAGATACAGCGACAGTCAGATTATCGGGATATTGAAGCAGGCGGAATCTGGCATACCGG
>WGED01000445.1 GCA_015492915.1 Cyclobacteriaceae bacterium | reverse complement strand
GTCAAACGTGCTGATTTTCTTCCCGCCCTGGCGGGACAAGTTGTACTTTAACCTCTCATAACAAAATCCTGGTGAGAATTTTGGGTTGAAAATCTTCTATGAATACCTCATGAGGGGTTCAGACATCAGAATGAATCGCATAAAGAAACTGAAAATTGATTCAGGAAGATATAAGGTGGGGTTCAAGATTTTCTTTGAGCACTTTGAGCGCTCTGTAAATCTGTGTCTCCACTGTCCGGATTGAAATCGAATATATCTCTGCTATTTCTCTGTTTTTCATTCCGCGAAAGCGGCTCATGCGAAAAATATTTCTGCACTGCTCGGGAAGCGAGGCTACTACCGACTCAATTTTTTCGGCCAGTTCGTTATGGACAACCCGCTCGTAAGCATTGTCACCTGAGGGAGAAACCGGCTCAGCGCCATTAATTGAGAGCAAAAATTGTTTGATGTAATCCTCTTTACAGGAGGACCTTTTCAGATAATTGATCGCCGCATTGCGGACAGCACGGAACAGATAAGAAGAGAGTGATTTGTCGATATGGAGGTTTTGGCGTTTTTCCCAAAGATAAACGAAAACATCCTGCACCAGATCGCGGGCTGCATCCGCATCCATTACAAATTTATTGGCATACAGCACCAGATTGCGGTAATGCTCAAGAAAAATCTGCTCAAACACCTCGCGATCACCGTTTTTCAATGCGGCAATCTGCTCAAATCCCCGATAACTTTTCGCCTCTAAACCCATAAGTTATTGATTTCCATACAACCATTCCCGAAGCATGAAGTTGTGATTATTATCAATCCCCAATTCGAAATATGAATTGTGAATATAATAATTCTTTTTAAAACCGGAGGCCGGGAAGCAGTTCAATAGTGATTTTCAATAAGTTATGCCTGAAAAATTGCCTCTTCGTCCGCCTGCGACGAGATTTTTTTTTAAGGCAAAGGTTTGCGCAATAAACCGGCCATGAGAAAATGATGATTTATTGGCAAATTCTATAACGGAGGGGCTGCAAAAGCCCATCAGGTTGCTATCTGTCTTTTTTCTGTTTGGAATATTTCCGCAAATAAAACTGGTGCATAAGGTGCGCTTCAAATTTGCTGATGCTTTTGGCGCCGCCGAGAAATTCCGCCTCGATAAAAGCTTTACAAGCTTTCTCCAGTACCTGGCACACCACAAAAGCCTCTTTCATGTCACGACCGATACACACAGCACCATGATTGGCCATCAGCGCGGCATACCGGCCGCTAAGAGCCTTGACAGTTTTTTTTACGATTTTCTTTGTATTCGGTAAGGCATAATCAGCACACCGCACCGACGGACCGATGATTTGTGCCATATCGTCGAGGATCGGGGGCACCTCACGCCTGGCGGCAGCTACCGTTGATGCATTCATCTGATGGGTGTGGATCACGGCATTGATATTTTTGCGGGTGCGGTAGATCTCCGTGTGCAGCTTGTATTCCGATGACGGTTTGATATCACCTTCATAGGTATGATCTTTATAATTGACAATGACTATTTCATCGGGCTCCATGGTCTCGTACTCCCTGCCGCTCGGTGTGATGGCCATGATATTTTCATCAATTCTGTAACTGATATTGCCCCAGGTGCCTGAGACGTAACCCTCTTCCAACAGTTGTTTGCCGGAATCACAAACCAGTTTCTTTGCTTCTTCGATAGTCATTGTACTTGCTTTTTAAAATGTAAACCTCCTTGCATTGGCATGCTTATATGTCTTTTTCAGGGAATTATAAATATTCTTATAATCCATGAATAATTTATCATAAATCTCAAAATTATCGGGATTGGGGATGAATTTACTATCCTCTCCCGCCAGGGTTCTGACCGGACTGAAATCATTATAAATTCCGAGGCCGACAAAAGCACACATCGCAGCACCGAGCGCTCCTGCGGTCTTCGGTTGGTTGGTAGTAATTACGTTTCGTTTTGTGATGTCGGCGAATATCTGCATCCAGTGTCTGTTTTGCGAGCCCCCTCCCGTGATCTTCAATGAAGACATATTAAATCCGAAATCCTTTTCAAAATTATCAATGATCCAGCGCAGGTTGTAGCCTATGCCCTCAGCCAGGGCTCTCACAAAATGTCCCCTTTCATGTTCGAGGCCGAGATTGAAGACGGTACCGCGAGACGTGGTGGTGCTCACCGGACAGCGTTCACCGAGCAACCAGGGTGTGAAGATCAGATGATCGGCGCCGGGCGGCGTCGCCATGGCCTCCTCATCGAGGAGATCATAGATGCCACCATCCGGAATAGTGTTTTTTTCATGCCTGTAAAACCGCTCAATCAGCCATTCGAGGTTAGCGCCGGCCGATTCGGTGATACCTACGACGAGGTTCATCGCGGGGTCGGCGCTCTGCAGGCACACCGCTCCGTGCTTAAAACTATGCTCTTTCTCCGTCATCACGCCTACCCAGGCAGAGGTACCGAGATAGATGTGTCCTTCGCCCTCATTGTTTGCCCCGGTGCCCATCGCCGCGCTCTGGGTATCGTCGCAGCCTCCGAAAACCGGCGTGCCTGCTTTCAGCCCCATTTCAGCGGCAGCTTCGGCAGTCAGTCCGCCTACCTTGTCGATCGATCGTACAAGCGGAGGCAGTTTTGCCGTGTCAATACCGGCGATCTTGAAAAAGATGCGTTCCCAGTCCTTTTTCTTCAGGTTGAAGGCATACGAACACGCTCCCGACCACTCGGCCACCTTCCTGCCTGTGGCCCTGAACTTCAGGTAGCCGTTCACATCGAGAAAAAAGGCTGTTTTTTCATAGATGTCGCGATGGTTTTCCTTAAGCCACATCAGCTTGGGGATCACATCCTTGCCGGTAATCTCAATGCCGACAAGGGTTTTGAAAACTTTCCTCCCCAAAAAACGATTCATCAGCTTTTTGGCCTGGGTTTCGGCCCTGCCGTCCACCCACGTAATGTTGTTGTACAGGATGTTGTCGTCCTTATCGATGGGAATGATGCCCATGGCCTGGGTGCTGAAGACAATGCCAAGAATCTCATCCGCCTCCACACCCGACAACCCCAATACATCTCTCGTCGATTTCGCCACAGCCTGCCAATAGTCCGCAGGGTCCTGTTCCACCCAACCGGGATGCGGATAGGAAAAATCATATCCCCGCTCACTCTTCGCGATGATCTTGCCGTCCGTATCGATCAGCATCGCTTTGTTGCTGCTCGTACCCACATCATGCGCCAGGACATATTGCTTTTTCATTAGCTGCAATTAATATCAAAATCCATTATGTATTCCGGGTGATGAAAAGTAAAGAATCACGTGTCCTCAACTCCCGACTTCCGTATTCAGACTTCCGACCTTTTTAGCTCGAAGTCTTCCTTCCGGTTTTAACCTCATATAACTCCCTCAATTTTCTGAAAGACCTGTTCAAACCTCCCCAGAGCATCATCGATCACTTCATCCGTGTCGGCCATGCTCGTGTACATGCGACTGCCCGCCAGCGTCACGATGCCCTCGGCCATATAGGCGGCGCCCATCTCTTCCATCATGTGCTTGCGCTCCTTGATCTCCTTCAGCACCTTCATGATTTTTAGCCAATTTATTTTCACAAACATAACACCGGAGGTCTCAAGGTGCACCACAGACCCCTGGTTATACGCGACAAAGGGCAAACCGTATTTTTCGATCAGCTTTTGAAGGCCTCTAGCCAGACGATCCCCTGCCCTCCCCGCTTTTTCGCAGGCATTATTTCGCTCAATTTCCATGATCGTCCAGTAGCCGGCTGCTGCGCTGATGGGATTGGCTGCCATCGTGCCGCCGACCATCGCTCTCTTTTTACCACCCTGGATGCCCGCAGCGAGGTATTCCATGTAATCCTGCTTACCGCCAAGGCCCCCTGCTGACGGATAACCGCCCGCCACTACCTTACCGAAAACCGTCAGATCGGGTGTGACGCCGTAATAACCCTGCGCGCCGCTGAGCCCTATACGAAATGCCGAGACCACCTCGTCAAAAATCAGCAGGGCGCCGTACTTATCGCACAACTCACGAACCTGTTTGTTGTAATCGAAATCAACAGGCCTGGTGCCGCTCTCCGGCCCGATCGGCTCGAGGATAACCGCTGCGGTGCCTCCTCTCAGCTTATTCATCCGCAATTTCCGTTCAAGAGACGAAATACTGTTAGGCCATACCTCTTGCGTATGCCTGGTGCAGGAGCGCGGTATGCCATGCGCCTCGAACCTGCCTGTGCCGGGAATGCGCATGCCGTAAACCATCTGATCGCTCCAGCCGTGATAAGCTCCCCCGACTTTGATGATCTTCTTTTTTTTCGTCGCCAGCCTTGCCACGCGGATAGCTGCCATCACCGCTTCCGTGCCGCTGCCCAGCATCCTGAACAGATCGACAGAGGGATACAGCTCGCAAATCTTTTTGGCAATTTTGTATTCATATTCATGAAACAGCCCCGTGGACGGGCCGCACTCTTCGATCAGGGCTTTGACTTTTTCTTTTACGACGGGATAATTACTGCCCAGCACCGTCGGCCCACCCGCCTGGAGGAAATCAATGTATTTATTACCGTCAATGTCAAAGAGATAAGCGCCCTCCGCCTTAGTAAAGACGAGTGGAAAAGGATAGTTGAACGCCAGATTGTGCTGCACGCCGCCGGGGATATATTTTACCGCTTCGGAGGTGATGCTATGAGATTTGGGGCATTTTTCTTCGAAATATTTGAGGCAACGCTCCATGGCCTCCCGTTTCACAGGCCTGATCGGCTGTGCAAGCAAGGCATCCAGTTTTTTATAAATTTCAGTGGTATCGTGGTATTCGGAAATGGCAAAGCCGGTATCGCTCATTTTGTAAAGTTTAATAACAAAAAATCAATTTAGATAAAGACAGTTCAAACCCGTTCTCTACTTACAAAAAGGGGCAATTATCATGGCATCTGCATCCTGCTCTCTAACTACTCCATGAAGAAATGATGATTTTTACCTCATACAGGAAATTCCCCGGCCTGTTGCTCTTGCATTTTTTCCGTCCTCACTCACTTTGTCGCCTCACACTCACTCTGTCATCCCGGTCTGCATTCAATACGCTCTCACCAGCTTGCCTTCCATGTAGTTGATAAATGCGCGGTTTACGACTTTATTGCCGCCCGGTGTGGGATAATCGCCCGTGAAGTACCAGTCGCCGAGGTGCTTGGGAATGGCTTTGTGCAGATTTTCAACCGTCTGATATACCACCTCCACTTCGGCATTGAGATGCGGTGGCGTTACGATTTCAGAGATTTTCGCAGAGACCTGCTCATAGTCAAAAGGCTCATAAATCCGCTTCACGTAGTTCGGCACTTCCTGCCGGCCAATGCTGTCGATACATTGGTTATAAACCTCCTCCAGCAAATTCTCCATATTGTTTTCCTTGATCAAAGCGATCGCCGCCCTGAAAGCGATGAAATCCTTCATCTTCGACATGTCAATGCCGTAACAGTCAGGAAAGCGGATCTGTGGTGCTGATGACACGATCACGATTTTTTTCGGGTGTATCTTATCGAGCAAAAAGAGGATGCTACGCTCCAGGGTAGTGCCGCGAACGATGGAGTCGTCGATCATCACAACCGTGTCCTTGTTTTTTCTGATCACCTCATAAGTGATATCATAGACATGGCCTACGAGGTCATCACGGTGCTCATCGTCGGTGATAAAGGTACGCAGCTTGGC
>WGED01000444.1 GCA_015492915.1 Cyclobacteriaceae bacterium | reverse complement strand
GGTCCTTTGGCAAGCTCAGGGCAAACTAAAATCATTTAACCCAAAATTCTCACCGGGATTTCGTAATGAGAGGTTAAAGTACAACTTGTCCTGCCAGGACGGGAAGAAAATCAGCACGTTTGATGAGGAGGCATAATACACTTTTATGGTGACGAGTCAAACGTGAACGAAGTGTCTGATTTTGAAGTAATTTAAGCTCGGAATAGAAAGGTTATTGAGAATTTTGGGATAAATGAAAAACCCCCTGCCTTGCGGCAGGAGGCTTCCCTCTTCACTTCTGACATCTGTGTTTATTTATTTACATCCCATAGGAGAAAGGATACAATATTCATTCCGCCTCTTCCCCCGACGCCAAACCCGTGGCTGCCAGGACCTCCGCCGAAATTACCTTTGTGAAAGCCCGGTCCAAATCCTCTGCCCATTTTCATTGCTCCTGGTCCCATGCCCGGTCCAAATCCGGCGCCCGGTTTGCCCGACATACACGGTCCAATGCCCATACCTTTACCCGGTCCTCGAAATCCCGGCTTGCCGCCCATCATGCCCGGTCCAAATCCTGCACCCGGCCCCATCTCAGCTCTCAGCTCCTGCATCTCGGTGCGCAAGTCTGCCAGCAGGTCATCGATTTGCGGGCGGTAATTATTGGCGATTACTTTTGCCTGATCATACAAGCTTTCAATCGCCAGCCTGTTGGATCGCATTGCTTCGATATTGCTCTCATCTGGTGTATCGCCATTAATGCGGGATTCGCGCATTTTGAACATCAGCTCATTCTGGGCTAATCTTTTGGCTTTGATCTCGTCACGCAGACGAGTGATCTCTTTCTTGTCCGCAGCAGAAATGGAAGATTCCAGTTGCTGCCTTTTAGCATCGATTTTCGGCTTTACATTTTCTTTAAAAAACTTGATGCGTTCTTTATAAAAATCCGATTGATCACCGGAAGGTTGTACGCTTGCAAATGCTGTCGCCAATAATACTCCGATCATCGCGACAAGTAAGGTCCATCTTTTCGTATCCATAACTCTGTTTTGTTTTAGTTTGCACTCGTAAATATAGACGCATTTACCCCCAGGTTGTTAGGGGTCTGAGGGCTCTCTTCAACCAACGGATTGTTTTCTTCAATTAAATGCGGAACAAACCGCATAGTTTTATTTTTTGACTAATTTTGCAGCGCTGTTTTTTATATGACAATTGAGCATTTATGGAGATATCAAAAAAATATAACCCCCATGAGGTTGAGGACAAATGGTACGCCACATGGATGGAGCACAGATTTTTTAACTCGAAACCCAACCCTGACAAGGATCCATTCACTATCGTCATTCCCCCACCTAATGTGACGGGCGTATTGCACATGGGTCATATGCTCAACAACACCATCCAGGATGTGTTGATACGAAGGGCCCGCATGCAGGGCTATGAGACATGCTGGGTGCCCGGCACAGACCACGCTTCTATTGCCACGGAGGCCAAAGTAGTGGCTATGCTCAGAGAAAAAGGCATTGACAAAAATGACCTGACAAGAGATGAGTTTCTGAAATACGCATGGGAATGGAAAGAAAAGCACGGAGGGATCATTTTGGAACAGCTCAAAAAACTAGGCGCCTCATGCGACTGGGACCGCACCAAATTCACCATGGATCCCGATCTGTCTGAAAGTGTGATCAAAGTGTTTGTCGATCTTTATAATAAAGGCAAGATTTACCGTGGCGTGCGAATGGTCAACTGGGACCCGCAGGCAAAGACCGCAGTGTCGGACGAGGAGGTGATATACAGGGAGGTGAAGTCAAAACTATATTTTGTCCGCTACCGGATAGAGGGGGAAGAGGACTATATCACTGTTGCTACCACGCGTCCTGAGACTATCCTTGGTGACACGGCGGTATGCGTAAATCCCCACGACGAGCGGTATCATCATCTGAAAGGCAAGCGGGTCATCGTGCCAATGGTTCACAGATCTGTCCCGGTGATCGCCGATGAGTATGTTGACATGGAATTCGGTACGGGGTGCCTGAAGATTACACCTGCCCATGACATCAATGACTATGAAATAGGAATTCGCAATAATCTTCCCGTGATCGATGTGTTTAATGACGACGGAACGATCAGCGAGGCAGGAGAAATATTTGTAGGCGAAGACCGTTTTAAAGCCCGTGAGCTTGCGGAGCAAAAGCTTAAAGAAGAAGGTGCGCTTGCCAGGGTAGAAGATTATGTGAATAAAGTGGGTTTCTCGGAGCGCACCGATGCAGTGATAGAGCCGAAGCTGTCGATGCAGTGGTTTTTGGAAATGAAGGAAATCTCCAAACCGGCGCTTGAGAATGTGATGAATGATAATATCAGGCTGGTACCTGCTAAATTCAAGAACACATACCGCCACTGGATGGAAAATGTGAAAGATTGGTGCATTTCAAGGCAATTATGGTGGGGGCACAGGATCCCCGCATGGTACCTGCCCGGCAGCAATGATTTTGTGGTGGCGGAAACACCGGAACAGGCACTGGAACTGGCAAAAGAGAAAACGAGTAATGACAAGCTGACCCTTGATGATCTCAGGCAGGATGAAGATGTGCTCGATACATGGTTCTCTTCGTGGCTGTGGCCTATTTCGGTGTTCGACGGTATTCGCTACCCTGATAATGAGGACATTAATTATTACTATCCTACCGATGTGCTGGTTACGGCACCGGAGATTCTGTTTTTCTGGGTGGCTCGCATGATCATCTCCGGCTATGAGTACAGGGGAGAAAAGCCGTTCAGCGATGTGTACCTCACGGGGATTGTACGCGACAGCCAGCGGAGGAAAATGTCCAAGTCGCTGGGCAATTCGCCTGACCCACTTGAGTTAATTAAGCAATATGGCGCTGACGGTGTGCGAACGGGTATGCTGTTCTCTTCGCCGGCAGGCAATGACCTGCTGTTCGATGTGAAACTCTGTGAACAGGGTCGCAATTTTGCAAACAAAATATGGAATGCCCTGCGGCTTGTGAAAGGGTGGAAAGTTGCAGATAATGTGGCGCCGGAAGATGGCAGCGACGAAGTAGCCATAGAGTGGATCGAGGCACGGGTAAATCAGGCACTTATGGAGCTGAATGATCATTTTTTAAAATATCGTATTTCCGATGCCTTGATGACGGTTTACAAACTGATCTGGGATGATTTCTGCAGTTGGTATCTCGAGTCTGTAAAGCCCGCCTACGAGCAACCAATCGATTCGGTCACTTACAACAAAACCATCGATATTTTCGAAAAACTCATGAAAATTGCGCATCCTTTCATGCCCTTTATTACGGAAGAAATATGGCATCAACTGCGTGAAAGAGAGGATGGCGATTGTATTATGGTGGCTGCCTGGCCAAAGCAGGAGACTTTCGATGAACTGATCATCAAAAAGACTGAAAAAGCTTTTGAAGTTGTGACGCAGGTGAGGAATATCCGCCAGCAAAAGCAGATCAGTCCGAAAGAGACGTTGGAGGTTTACGTCAGGCTTGATAACATCAATGATTACTACCCCGCCAGCAAGCTGGCATTAAAACTGGCCAATATCTCTGATTTTAATATCGTGTCAGAAAAGGTAAGCAATGCAGTCAGCTTTCATGTCGGGACGGATGAGTTTTATGTCCCGGTCAAAGAGCTTGATCATGAAAAAGAGATTGAAATAATAATCAAAGAGCTGGAATACCTCAGGGGATTTCTTGCTACTGTCATGAAAAAGCTTGACAATGGGCGGTTCGTGCAGAATGCGCCGGAGCATGTCGTGAACCTTGAGCGGAAGAAAAAAGAAGACGTAGAGAAAAAGATAAAATCGCTGGAGGAAAAGCTCGAAGGTTTGAAAACCGCCAAAGGAGGAGGGTCATGAGCCTAGGGGCAAAATAATCATTCAAAACTCATGGAAATGCAGTTGTAAAATAGTGCGGAAATTTACTAACTTTGCATAACCCGTTGAGCATTAATGATTATCAGAAAACTGTTCCCTTCAGATAAGAACTACATGCTGGCTGAAGTCCAGTCCGCTCAAAGGGATTCCCTCCTCAACTATCTGGTTCAATACGTAAAGCAATATTATCAGCTCCACTACAATCCGCTCGGTCTGATTGATGAAGTGATCCTGGAGATTAAAAAGGAAAAGGAGTATCCGCCTGACGCTTTTGACGAGTTCTATCACGACTTATCCGCTATTTACCGGTTCAAGCACAGCGAAGTACAACTGGAGTTGTTGTTTGACGGTACCACGCATTACGATAAGTACACCCGCGAGTGGAATGACTATTTTAAAAAACAGGTGGAGGTTTTCTGTTCTAATAAATTTTTCATCAGGGCCGTGCTCGACATCGCTGTTTTTCACCACAAAGACCGCGTGGCTTCCCTGGCAGGCGACAGGCTGAAATATTTTCTCACCAATTATTTTGGCATGAAGGTGTACAAGTACAGAGGCATCATGAAGCTGGCTTCATGAAAAAACGCCGATTTTTCAATAGTTTTCAAACGCCGATCTTTCCTTCAAATACCATAACCGCGGGCCCGATAAGGTGAATGTTTTTGAATCCGTCATCAGTCTTTTCAAAACGCACGTTCAGTTCTCCCCCGGGAGTTTTTACCGTTATTGGTGATGAGGCGCCTTTGAGTCCTTGAGCAAGTGCGGCGGCTGTCACGCCCGTGCCGCAGGATAGCGTTTCATCCTCCACGCCCCGCTCGTAAGTCCTGACAAATATCCTGTCCGCAGCTTCTTCCGACACGAAATTTACATTAGCTCCCTTATCACCATAT
>WGED01000443.1 GCA_015492915.1 Cyclobacteriaceae bacterium | reverse complement strand
ATATTTGTCAGGAAGGAAATGACAAAAAATGTAAGGAGGATAAGGACGACAATAATGTAATTTCTTTTCATACCGTTTTGTATTAAGAAGTTTAAAATTATATCAAAAAGTCATAGCCAAAGATAAACAATTGAATCAAAAGCCCTAATCGATGTGAAACTCTTCGTATTGGTCCACAAGGGTGGAAGCACCGAGCATTGTAACATGCTCTGTGTCTGATACATAAATTTTCAACTTTTCCACCGATTTGGGAAACCACGTGTCTTTCATCGTTTCAAACATCTGATCCTTAAAATAATCGAAAGCGTTTGAAATGGAACCGCCAAGCACTATAGCTTCAGGATCGAAGGCATACATCACCGATTTCAGGGCGATACCCATATGGCGGCCAAACTCCTTCCATATTTCCATGGCTTTCGGGTCATTTTTCTCCGCATCCAGGAATGCCTGATGTGCAGTGGTACCGTGTTCTTTCACAAAGAAGCCGGAGCTGCAATAATACTCGAGGTCATGGTCGAGGTATGGTAAATAACCGATTTCGCCGGCGCCGCAGTTGACGCCGCTGTACAGTTTGTTGTCAATGATAATGCCCGAACCGATACCCGTTCCCATGGCTACTCCAACGATGGTTTTGTGACTTTTGCCAAAGCCGAAATATTTTTCCCCGAGCACAAAGCAATTCAGGTCATTATTCACATGCACAGGCACACCAAATTCCTTTTCCAGGATTTCCTTGAGTGGCACTTCCTTCCAGGAGGGGATATTGACGACATCATACACGATCCCTTTTTCCACGTCCACCACCGAAGGCACACCGATGCCGATACCTCTGATGCCGGGCTTAAATACAGGCCGGATGGCTTGCTTAAGTTGTTCGAGTGTGCTGTCCAGATCGTCCTTATTCTCAAGATGGACAGCGTTCATTTTTATGATGTTTTCATCTTTAATGAGTCCGGCCCTGATGTTTGTGCCGCCAAGATCTACCCCGATTTTCATTGTAAGTTTCCCCCTTTTGTGACTAATGCAGTTTAAAAGCGGCAATTTAGAAAATTATCCTGAAGCTACCTATAATTTGATGCGTTTAAAGCGGCTTGAATGCCTCAATTTGCGCAATATCCTGATTGCCCCTCCAGGGATCGGATCAATGGGATTATTATCAAAAAATCATAGAGTAAAATGGTAAGATAATATTTGAGTAAAGTACTATATTAGTAACCTGAGAATGGCAAGCCGGACCACAGGATGAATCTTCCTATCCTGCCTTAGGCGATTTTTCACAGGTTAAATCTATTCAAAATGAAAACTAATAATTCGATCATTGGCCGCAGGCAGTTTGTGAATAAAACTGCCAGGCTGGCTGCAACAGTATCACTGGCTCCATCGATGGTTGCTGCGATGGCAGGGAAAAATCACAAAAAACGTGTCGTACTGGTCGGGACCGGTTCGCGCGGTACGGCCACATGGGGCAAGCATCTGGTCGGGCCGTATTCAGATTATGTGGAAATGGTCGGCTTGTGTGACAGTAATTATAAGAGAGTAGAGGTCGGCAAAGAATTCATCGGCACAACTGCAAAAACCTATCGCTCCGATGAGTTTGACAAGATGATCAAAGAGCAAAAACCGGACATGGTCATCGTGACTACCACGGATTGCTATCATGTCGATTATATCGTGAGAGGGCTGGAGCTTGGTTGCGATGTGATCTCCGAAAAGCCTATCGCCACAGAGGCAGACCAGTGCCAGCGCATTCTGGACACTGAAAAGAAAACGGGTAAAAAGGTTTTTGTCGGATTCAATATGCGATTCATGAATGAATCGGTAGAGATGAAAAAGATCCTGAATTCCGGTGAACTCGGTAAAATATTATCGGTCGATTTCCATGAATATCTGGATACATCACACGGCGCTTCCTATTTTCGCCGCTGGCACGGCAAGATCAAATATTCCGGCTCGCTGTTCGTGCATAAATCATCCCATCATTTCGATTTGGTGAATTGGCTGTTGGAATCTGAGCCTGTGGAAGTGCATGCCATGGGAAAAGTGGCATTTTATGGATCGAACAATGACTTCAGGGGTAAGAACTGCAGGCATTGTGATTTTAAGGACAAATGTGAATTCTATTGGGATATCCTTCGTGATGAGCGGGCAAAGAAACTGTACGTCGATTGCGAAAATGTTGACCACTATTACCGTGACGGTTGTGTGTGGGATAAGGCGATCACCAGCTACGACACAGGCACCGTACAGGTAAAGTATGACAATGGTGTGTATCTCACTTACATGCTCAATGCCTATCTGCCGTATGAGGGCCAGTACATCAGCATTACCGGTGAGAAGGGCAGGCTCGATGTCCGCTTGTATGCACGGCAGCCCTGGGAGACAGACGCTCCTATTGAGTTCAGGCTGAGTAAGGACAGAAAAACAAGTAAGCGATGGACGCTGCAACCCGGAACGGGTGGTCATGGCGGTGCGGACGAGCGGGTGAAAGATATGTTTTTCAAGCCCGGCCAGTCCGATCCGCTCAGGCAGACGGCAGGAAGTCGCGCCGGAGTACTCTCGAGTATGGTGGGCATAGCGGCCAGAAAATCGATTGAGACGGGTGAGACAATGAAAATTTCGGAAATGATCAATTTATCATAGTGCATTTTTTAAAGTAAACCAGTTATTATGGCAGGAATAGTTAATACCCCGGCAGGAGCTGCCGGAGGAGAGCAACAGAAGAGTTATGCGGTGCCGATGGCCGTGATGACCACGCTGTTTTTTATGTGGGGCGTGATCGCGGTGATGAATGACATCCTCATTCCTTATCTAAAAAAAATATTTGAGTTGAGCCGGGCCGAGTCGATGCTGGTGCAGATGTCTTTCTTTAGCGCCTATTTTACAGGTTCCCTCATCTATTTCATCATTTCTTCAACCAAAGGTGACCCGATTGATAAGATCGGATATAAGAACGGCATCCTTTACGGACTTGGCATTTCCGCCATCGGCAGCTTATTGTTTTATCCTGCCGCAGAAATACGATCGCTGGGGTTCTTCCTGGTAGCGTTGTTCATTCTCGCGTTGGGGCTCACTTTGTTGCAGATCGCATCCAATCCTTATGTTGCCATATTAGGCCCTCCGAAATCCGCTTCAAGCCGTCTTAACCTGGCCCAAGGCGTCAATTCGCTCGGCACTACCCTGGCACCGATTTTTGGAGGCTTTCTGATATTTAAGTTTTTTGCTCACTGGGGTCAGCCGTTGCTCAATAGCATGGGAGAGAAAATACTCACCGATACCGGCGATCCGATGACGAGCGCCGCGGTGCAATTTCCATATCTGATGTTTGCAGCTATTTTTATTTTGCTCGGCGTATTGATACGGTTCACGCACCTGCCCGCTTTTAAGAGTGATGAACAAATTCCCAAAGGGGCCGGAGCACTCAAATACCGGCATCTCACCCTTGGAATGGTGGCTATTTTTATGTATGTAGGGTCAGAGGTAGCTATTGGCAGCCTTATTATAAATTACCTCGCCGAGTTACTGAATTATCCGGAAATTGAGGCCAAGTCTTTTCTGGCATTTTATTGGGGCGGACTGATGATCGGCCGTTTTCTCGGCGCGTTTTCACTCAGGAAACAAGCCAGTGAAGGGAAGGCTATTTTTATCATGATCGCTATATCCCTCGCCGCTTTCTTTGTGATATATGGCGCTGTTTTCATAGAACAGGGATTCCATTTTCCGATCAAATATGTATTGCCGTTCCTTATTTTCGTAGCACTCAACCTGATCGCATTCAGAATCGGAGGATCTCATGCGGCAAGGACATTGTTCGTTTTTTCAATCGTGGCGGCGGGTTTACTGGTCGTAACCATGCTCAATACAGGACATGTGGCCATGTGGTCGGTGATCGGCATCGGTTTGTTCAATTCCATCATGTGGTCCAATATTTTTACTCTGGCCATTAAAGACCTCGGCAAATACACACCGCAAGGCTCATCGTTGCTGGTGATGTCCATTCTCGGCGGAGCGATTATTCCGTTTGTCCAGGGCTATGTGGCTGATCTGATGGGAGGATATCATTATTCGTTTTTCATTCCGATGATCTCTTATGTGTACCTGGCTTTTTATGGCCTGAACGGCTACAAAGTGCGAAAGTGGCGGGAGTGATTACTTCTCTATGAAAATGGAGTAAAAATGAATAGCCCAAAGGGCCTAAGGGGTAGTATTATATTGAAAAAACACTAACATTTTCATGACGACGAAATCAAACAGATTGGTGTCCCTGGATGCAATGCGGGGATTTACCATTGCGGCGATGATCCTCGTTAACTTCCCGGGGCATGAGCGATTTGTGTACGCGCCACTGCAACATTCACGCTGGAACGGGCTGACGCCGACCGATCTTATCGCTCCCGTGTTTTTCTTTATCGTGGGTGTTTCCATTGCGCTGGCATATACCAAACGGAAGGAGATGGGTATTCCCAAAGGACCGATGTACCAAAAGATCATCACGCGTACATTGAAAATATATTTTGTCGGGCTTTTCCTCAATCTCCTGCCTGATTTCAATTTTGCTGAATTGCGCTATACAGGCACGCTGGCGAGGATCTCTGTCATTTTCTTCTTCTCCGCCATGCTTTTTCTCAATACCAGGTGGAAAACGCAGGCGGTTGTCGGTGCTTTGATACTCATAGCCTATTGGCTTGCCATGACGTTGATACCCACGCCGGGGTACGGCAAGGTGATGCTCGAGCCCAATGCCAATCTGGCCGCATGGATTGATCAGCATTTTTTGCCGGGTGAAGTATGGCATCCCTGGTTTGACCCCGACAGGATTTGGGATCCGGAGGGTATCCTGAGCACTTTCCCGTCGATCGTCACAGGCATCACTGGTTTGCTGGCCGGCCATGTCATTATCAATAAAAAGCTATCTCCTCATGAGAAAACGATCTATTTAATGGTCGGAGGCTTCTTTTCCACCATCCTCGGTTATTTCTGGGGCCTGACCTTCCCTGTCAATGAAAATATCTGGACAAGTTCATTTGTTCTGGTGAGTTCAGGCTTTGCTGCCATGTTTCTGGGCGCTGTGTATTTTCTTGTTGACATTCTGGGATATCGTCACGGCACCAAATCCGGCATCATCTTCGGCGCCAATGCCATCACGGCGTATGTTCTGGGCGATGTGCTGGCGCTGATTTTTTACGGGTTGAAAATCGGCGGGCACAGCCTGAACGAGTATTTTTTCGATGCTTTTACCTCATTCGGTCTCGGGCCTAAATTTGTCAGCATGATCTACGCTATAATTTTTGTCTGGATCGTGTTCATTCCTGTTTACATACTCTGGAGAAAGAAGATATTCATCAAGCTGTAATTGGGGTAATACCATTGTCGCCGGATGAGACTGGTAGTAATGAAAATATTGAGGCAGAACCTGATTTTGTGATCATTGAATGACAAAGGAAATAAAAAAGCCCCGCATTGCTTCGCTCGACATGTTTCGCGGGTTTGCCATCTTCGGCATGATCCTCGTTAATTACCTCGGTCATTTTGAAGCTATGCCTGACACCTTCAGGCATCCGCGCTATGGGATGACCTTCGCCAATGCCATTGCACCCTATTTCGTGTTTGTGGTAGGCATGGGCCTGCGCATGTCACTGGTACGGCGGATTGAACGCTTTGGGGTAAAAAGAGCTTATTGGCATGCAATCAAGCGTTATATCATCCTGATCCTTATCGGCATTGTCGTTTACGGCCCTGATCCGAAGATGGATATGTGGGATGCACTGGTAGATATCGGGTTTGCCGGATTGATCACTTTGCCTTTTATCATGAAGGGAAAGACGACCCGCATTCTTCTGGCCTTTGTACTTCTTATCATATATCAGTTGTTGTTTGCTTTTACCGGCTATGGCGAATGGACCATGGCAAACAGCATCGACGGAGGACCCCTGGGGCCGATCAGTTGGGCGGCGATCCTTGTCTTTGGCACCGTGCAAATGGATTATCTGAAGGAATATGATGCGAGACAATTTCTGATCAGATCGCTTTATCTTGGTATCCCGCTCATGATCTTTGGACTGGCATTGTCGTATTTACAGCCCATAGAAATTTGGGCATTTTCTCAACGCTCCATGACCATGGCTTATCCCATCTTTGCCTCCGGCTTCAGCGTGCTCACCTATGCGACATTTTATATAGCGGCAGATATCCGGAAATTGAAGATACCACACCTCGCTGTGCTGGGTGTCAATCCCCTGGCGATTTATATTTTACAACAGGTGCTGATCGAATTCTATGGGAAGGCCTTGCCCCGCGAAGCACCCTGGTGGCAGGCTCTGCTCGGTTTTACGTTCGTTTATGGAATTTGCTATCTGATCGCCCGGTACCTGAAGCGCAACAACTACATCATTAAGCTGTAGCATGCTGGTATGAAAAAATGACCTTTTTTTCATAGAGCACTTCCCGGATACTTTTATATCCCGTTCAAATTCCCCCTTCGTTTTTCAGTTCGGAAAATTGCCCGAATGTCATGTCAGGGTATTCGGAGTGTAATCTTTATCACTGACATAAATGGCCTGTAGCATGAAATTGCAACTCATTTCAGACAAAATGACATAATTCCGGTTATGGCACAGTATTATATGAAAAGTTTTTCATATGTATAATTAACTTAATAAAAATAAAGCAATGTTACAGACAAATTTGAAACACATCGAGAGCGCTGATGAGCACAAGAAATTTATCGAGGAGAATGAGAACGTCATGATTTGTTGCGGCCGTATGGGTCCCATGTGTGTTCCGGTTTACGGTATCATGGAGGAGTTGGAAGATGAATATACCCATGTAAAATTTGCCGATATGGAATTCGACAATCCGGATGCTCACGTGATCCGCAACGCCCCTGAGTGTGCGGGATTCATGGGACTGCCATTCACCGTATATTATAAAAATGGCAAGATTGTCAAGGCGACCAGCAGCATTCAGAGCATGGAAGAGGTAAGGGCTATCCTCGACGAGCATTTTAAGCAATAAGATCACGTTTAAACTGAAGACAGGGAAGGCCGGAGATGGATTTTTGTTTCCGGCCTTTTCGTCGAAAGGTTATGAAAAATTGATGATTTTTCAACATATGAAAAGCGAATACCATGGAGGAGATATTTGATACGATCATTCTCGGCGGTGGTCCGGCAGGGTTGTCGGCGGGTATTTATGCTTCGCGCGGCAGGATGAGCACACTGATACTCAATGAGGGGACTGTAGGCGGGCAAATGGTACTGACCCATGAAATCGCCAATTATCCCGGTGTGGAGGCTATCAACGGATTTGCACTTGCCAATATCATGAAAAAACAGGCCAGAACTTTTGGATGCACGATCAAAGGCAATCTTAGAATAACCGGATATGATTTGCAGGGGGATGTGAAAACGATTGAAGTAAACGGCAAAGATATTTATAAAGGCAGGAGCGTGATACTCGCGCCGGGCGGCACTCCGCGCACACTCGATATTCCCGGAGAAGATAAATTCAAGGGGCGCGGCATTTCATATTGTGCCACATGCGACGGGGATTTTTTTACCGATAAAAAAGTCATTGTTGTCGGTGGCGGGAATTCGGCACTTGAAGAAGCCGTATCGTTGACAAAATATGCAAGCGAAGTGACGATCGTGCATCAGTTCGATCATTTCCAGGCTTTTGAGCATGCTGTCAACGAGGCAAAGGCCAATCCGAAGATCAGGTTCATTATGGAGTCTGAGCTGAGGGAATTTTCGGGTGATGAAAAGCTTAGGGCAGTAAAGATTGAGTATTTGCCGACAGGTGAGATTACCGAAATGGAGGTCGACGGTGTATTTATATTTGTAGGGTACAAGCCCAATACCGAGCCGTTAAAAGATCATATCGCCTTGAATGAGTGGGGTGAGATCGTTGTGGACCCGCAAATGCGAACGAATGTCGAAGGTGTGTATGCTGCCGGTGATTGCGTGGTGAAGCGTTATCGCCAGGTGACGATCGCTGTGGCCGATGGCACTATCGCTGCGTTGAGTGCGATGGAGTATGTGAACAGCACGAAGCAACTGGAGCAGGAAGCAGGGCAGGTGTAGGGTGTCGGATGCCGGGTGCTGGATACTGGGTACTGGGTGCTAGGGGAGGAGTTGGTTTTTATTTTTCAGGCAACTGAGCGCCAGTCTGATCTTGCCATAGTGCATCTTGCCATCAAGGCGTTCAAAAATCGGCTTCAGCTCCTGCGTTGACCCGGTGACCGCCACTGCATTTTGGACCTTTGTGATCTCTTCGTTGCTGATCCATTTTTCGACAGAGGGAATCATATTTTTTTCATAAAGCCAGGCGAGGTGTGAATAGACGGTTACGTCATGGATTTTACGCCTTTTTGCAATCTCAGGGATGGTCAACCTTTCCCTGAGCAGCTTGTAGGTTTTCAGGTACGAGATCCCCTTTACCTGCGCACCGGTCACTCCGGAATCTACCAGAAAATCGATGATGTGATCGATAAAAACCTGCCCGTATTCTTTCAGCTTGTGGTCACCCACTCCCGAAATGAGCAACATGTCGTCGGCGGTGAAGGGTCTCTCTTCGGCCATTTCGTGTAATGTTGCGTCGGAAAATATGACGTATGGCGGCACGCCTTTGGAATCGGCGATCATTTTTCTGAGTTCACACAGCATTTCAAACAGGCTTTCCTCGAGTATCTGTTTTTTCGTCTTTTTACGTTCTGGCTTAAGGTATAGGGTTTTGTCGCCTTTTTCGGTGGGCCGGACGAAACGAACCTTTCTGTTTTTAAACAATACCTCGTTACCTGCTTCTGTTATCCTGAGCACATGATGCCGGTCGTAGGCGATTTCGATGAAGCCGTGGTGCAGCATCTGCAACAGGTAGTGTTGCCATTCCGTGTAGTTCAGGTCCCGCCCGGCGCCAAAGGTTTTGATCTCATGGTAACCTTTTTCAAAAAGATATCCCTTTTGTGATCCGCGCAGCACGTCGATGAGTGTGCCCATGCCGACATTTTCTTTCAACCTTTTCAGAGCAGACAGCGCCTTTTGCACAGTGATAGTTGCGTCAAAAACAGAAGGCGGGTTTTTACATACGTCACAGTTGCCGCAGTCCTCTTTCAGGTCTTCGCCAAAATATGTGAGAAGTATGCGGCGCCTGCATACCGACGCCTCGGCATACTGTTGCATTCGTCGCAGTTTGGCCAATTGTATTTCCTTTTGCCCGCTTTCCTCGGCAAAACCGCGCAAAACCATCACATCGCGGTAGCTATAAAACATCACGGTCTCGCACGATAGGCCGTCGCGTCCGCCTCGTCCGATTTCCTGATAATAACCCTCGATATTTTTCGGCATGTTATAATGGACCACAAATCGGATATTCGACTTGTCGATGCCCATGCCGAAAGCAATGGTAGCCACAATGACCGGCACATTGTCTCTGATAAAATCCTCCTGCACTTTGGTGCGTTCATTGCGATCCATGCCTGCGTGGTAATGGGCGGCATTGTGTCCGTCGAGTGTAAGTTTTGCGGCTACCTCCTCGCAAGTCTTTCTGCTCAGGCAATAAACAATACCGGACTGGCCTTTGTAGCGGTCTATGATGCTTTTCACCTGCTGATAGACGCGCTGCCCCGTCGCCACGCGGAGGCTCAGGTTGGGCCTGTTGAAAGAGCTCAGGAAAATCCGGGCATTTTTCAATCCCAGTTGCTTCACAATGTCGTGGCGGGTCACCTTGTCGGCGGTGGCTGTGAGGGCGATCACGGGCACTGCCGGCCATTGTTTTTTCACAAAATCCAGCTTGCTGTACTCTTCGCGAAAATCGTGGCCCCATACCGATATGCAGTGTGCCTCATCGATGGCGAATCCGCTTATTTTCAGGGATTTTAGCTGGTGGTGCATAGAGCGTGACAACAACTTTTCGGGCGACAGGTAGAGCAGCTTAAGGCGGCCACTTTGCAGGTCAGTCATAACTGTCTTTTCCTCATGGTATTCCAGCGAACTGTTGACGAACCCCGCGGCGATGCCATTGGCTTTTAAGGATTCCACCTGGTCTTTCATCAGGGCGATGAGCGGGGAAACGACAATGAACGTACCTTTGGATACCACGGCGGGCAACTGGTAGCAAATAGATTTTCCGCTCCCCGTCGGCATGACCACCAGGCAATCCCCGCCTGAAAGCACCGAACGGATAATCTCCTCCTGCAACGGCCTGAAGGCGTCGAAACCGAAATATTTTTTGAGGCTATCGTGCAGGACTTTATCTTGATCCATGTGGGGATATCGAAAATTATAAGTGGAAATTACTTAAAAACCATTGAATTTTCATCAATTCTCTTTTGGTAAGGCAAGTATATCGATCGTTCCTTTGGCAGGAATGACTTTCCGGTAGTTTTCCGGATTGACGGGCTTTTTGTTGGCACTGTTGAAGAGATCGTAGCCGAGTGGCTCGAAAAATCGCCAATAATCCATAAATGAAATATTGTGCTCCTTCATCACATACAGACCGATTTCAAAAATAATTTGCGGTCGCATGGATTTCAGGCAATTTTTTGCTCCCCTCAGCACATCCATCTCATAACCGTCGGTATCGATCTTGATGAAATCGAGGCTTGAGATGTTTTCATTTGCACAGAAGTCATCGAGTGTAATAGCCGGCACATCACCGGCAGGCATGGCTGTGCCACCGTGTACAGGG